>CADEEN010000061.1 GCA_902826345.1 uncultured Burkholderiales bacterium
GCAGCGTGGCCCAGGCGCGCCGCGACGCGCGCGCGGAAAGCGCTTCCGCCGCGCCAATCCTGATCCGTGACGAGGCTGCTCGCGAAGCGCAGCAAGCCGGCCGCAACGACGAGGCGCTGCAAGGCCTCGACGTCTTCGAGCCCGGCAGCAGCGCCGCGCCGCTGGCCGATGCGTCGGGCGCCGCAACGCCACGCCTGCTGCGCCTGCAAGCCAACCTGGCACGGCTGACCGAGGCCGACTCGCTCTACCTGATCGAGCGCAACCAGGCCGTGCTGGCGGCGCAGATCGACAAGTACGGCCAGCTCGAAGCGCAGGCGCTGCAAAGCGGTGATGCCGCGCTGGCGCGCGCGTTGCGCGGCGAGCGCTCGCTGTTCGAGGGCACGCAGCAGCAACTGGCGCAGCGCGCGGTGGCCGTGGACTACCGCGGTGCGGCCCTGCGCTACGCCGGCGACCTCGCCGGCCGCGGCGGCAGCCCTCACAGCGCGCAGGAGCTGACGCAGGCGATGCAGCGCTTGGTGGCTGGCACTTCGCAGGATGGCAATGCGGCCGACGCGTATTTGCGCGAGCGACTCGCCAGCGATGACAAGCGGCTGCTGCTGACGATCATGGGCGGCGGCTCGATCATGGCGCTCGTGGGCAGTGACGGCTCTGGCGCGGGCATGCCCAGGCTGCAAAGAACGCCCAACGGCAGCGTGCAGGTGCCGGGTTCGGGCTACCGCTACAACTTCGACGGCCTCGGCCGCGTAGACAATGCGCGCGCGGAGCTCAGGCTCGGCGAGGGCACGAGAAACGCCGATCAGCAGCGCAACGCCGGTGGCAGCGACCGGCGCACGACCGATGATGGCGGCCACATCGTCGGCAACCGGTTCAACCCGCCGACCGAAGAGTTCAACCTGTTCGCGCAGGATGCGAATTTCAATCGCGGGGCGTATCGTGTGCTGGAGAATCGGTGGGCACAGGCGTTGGCAGAAGGCAAAAGCGTGACAGTCGAATGGAACTTCAGATATTCCGGGAGCTCTGCGCGACCTGATCGACTGCTGGTGGTTTATCGCGTAGGAAACGAGCCTGCTGTGACAGCGCCGTTTCTCAACGTTCCAGGCGGAGGCAAATGATGCAAGCCTCAAAAGCGCAAGCACTAGAAGGCAGTAGGCTTGCGGGTAAATTGATCGCCCTCTTTCCCGCAAGTTTTTTGAAGGCTGTTGATCGTCTATGGGTGCGCGCTGAGGTGGGCAAGGGAGTGGGTTCAGTTGATCTTTATGGGCAAGCCGACGGTGGCAACGTCAAGCACTTCCTAGACGATCAGAAGCTCGTAGGCGATCTATGGGAATGCGTCTACAGGCACGGTGACCCCGCCAGAAGTTGGACTGTCGCGATGCTGAGATGGCAAGGCGGCCGGGATCCTGAAGTCACGTTCGGCTACGACGCAGTCGATGACCTCGGTATGACGGCGCAGCGACGAGCTGCGTGGGAAGCAACGGAATTCGCGGGTGAGCAGCTTGAGCGACTTGATCCCTTTTAACGAGCGTGCGTCTTGGTCAACTTGTTCAGGGCGCTTTCCATTTCGCGACCGGTCGCTGGGGTTTAGCCACGATGCAGTTGATGATATGAGCATGGCGGCGCAACGACGAGCAGCTTGAGAGGCAGCCGAGTTCGCTGGCAATAGAGTCCAGTGGCTCGACAGCTTTTGACCAGCCCACGCTGCGTCGTCAAGCCAGCGCGTTCGCCCAAAGCGCGGTCAGGGGAAATGACCGCGCGTTGGATGCGTAGATCAGGGGTCAGACCGGCGCGCAGCGCAGCCACCTTCAAACTGCTCGATTGGTCCAGTACGACTGCGGTGCAGGCTTTGGCCAACCCCGGTGATGCGAATTTCGCGTTTGCGCAGAGCTTCTTGTCGGAGCTGGTGGACGATGGGTTGAACGCGTTGGCGCCTGCGGCGACGCCCGCCACCTCCATCGTCGGCACCGCGCTCGACGATGACGGCAACCTGATGCCCGACGTGGTGGACAGCGCCGCGCCCTGGGCCGACCAGCTGCAGGCCGTGCGCGAGCGGCTGATCACGCAGGGGCTGGGCGCCGCGACGACCGAGCAGGTCGTGGCCGACTACGCGCAGCGCGTCGCCGACGAAGCGTTCGATGCCTTCGTCACCGCGCAGCCGCGGCCGGTGCAAGTTGCTGGCGCCGGCGTGGCGCCCGACGTGCGCAGCGCGCGCGAGGTAATCGACACGATCGAGCAGCAGCGGTCCATAGAGACAGGCTCTTGATCGAAGAGGACGGTATATGAAGCAACAGAGAGGGCCTGACCCGTCGCTGGCGCCACCGGCGCCAGCGGAAGCCGACAACCTGCTGTGGAGTGCGAGCTGGGTTGTGGGCGAACAGGCGTCGCTGGGCGAATTTGCCGACAGAGTTGATCGGCTTGTTCGCGCGCTTCGGCAACTGCACCCGATGTTCAAGGAGCTCTACCTCATCGGTGAGAGCAAAAAAGACAGCCCCGAGCTTGCAGCCGACCTCTCGAACCTCAGGCCTTGGGTGTTTGCACGCTCATGGCATCAGAACGGGCCATCGAACGTTCCCTACTCGCACTACGACGACAAGGGCATGCTCACTGCGGGAGTCCAGAGGCGACATGGGATTCTCGGAACCCATCGGCAATCTGAAACCGCCTGGGTACAAGGTTCGTATCGACGTTGGCGACGGCCGCGACACTGGCGGCGGCATCGCCATCACACTGCCGCACACAGCGGGGGATGACCTCTTCACGATAGACTTTTCAAGTCGTTGCTGGGCGCAGTCGGTGACTCCTGGCGAGTGCGCAATGCCCTTTTGGCGTCTCTTAACTGGCGAGAGCCCCTGGGGCAATTCGAACCCGACTACAGAGGCAAACTCCCCATCGGCGGCATCACATACAGCGCCGACGGCACGATCGTCGAAGGCCTGCCGGCGGACACACGGTGGGAAGCGTTCGGCAACGGCGACGTGATCTTCCACATCACTGATCGGCCCGATCGCCTGGACCCCGAGCACCTGCGCCAAGCTGCGGCGATCCGCGACTCGCTGGCCGAGCGTGGCCTGCTCGACATCAGTCACGCGGCGCGCTGAGCAGAGGCTGAATATTGGAAGGGCGGGGCGGTTGCAGATGCGACCCGGCAGCTTCGTGCGGCCGAAGGATGGACTTGGACTCGACCCGCTTTCGCGAACGGGTCCGGACCTGATTTCAAGTCGAGACGATGAGTTCCGGCGCGACGGTCATGCTGCACTAGCAAGACGGCTGCGAGCAATGCCACTGGCAATGCACGTGGCGCCACCACCGCGTCCGCGCGACCAACCGCAAAGCTGCCGCAGGCACCCTGCGGTGCACCCTAGCTATGGCACGCACCAGCTTATCGGCAAAGCGTTGATCGCCTTCAATAGAGCTAAGTAGTGCAGTTCCTGCGCCACTTCAGATCCGCAACGCGGCGATGTTCATCAACCGACAAGGAGTTTGAAATGTTCGACAAGATTTTTGGTGGCGCCAATCTTTTCAGCAGCATCATGAGCTTGGCGAGCATGGCCATGCCGCAGCTGCAGCTGTTCAACGCAGCGTTCAACATGCTGAGTTCGGCCATGGGGCAGGCCATCAACGGCGCAATGTCGCAACTGGTCAGCGAAATGGGCATGCCCAAGTTCATCAAAGACGCCGTCAACGGCTTGGTGGAGCAGATCTTCGGCGGCGGCAAGAAAGAAGCCAGCAAGGAAGCCACGGAGCAAATGAACGAGAAGGCCGGTGCCTCCATGCAGAAGTTCAAGGAGAACATGGTCAAGGACATCGTCGAGAACGTGAAGCAGCAGCGCGAAGAAGCCGAGAGCGCGAACGGCACGGGCAGCGGCAAGAAGGGCTGGCTTCGCGCGATCGCCGAGGCGCTCGGCAAAGTGGCCGACAAGGCCGCCAAGGAGCTCGAGGACATGGGGGCGAACATCAACAAGGACGATCCCTCCGCGATGCTCGACTACCAGGCGGCAACGCAAGAGTTCAGCTTGATGATGAACACCTTCACCAACGCGCTGAAGACCATCGGCGAAGGCAACGCTCAAGCCACGCGCAAGAGCTAGTTGCCGAAGGCAACTCAGCGGCAGCGCTTGCAAGTCGCTGCAAACTTCGGACAAGGGGCGCAACGGCGCCCTTTGTTCCTTTTGACTTTTTGCCCGCACCGAACCGAAAACTCTTGTGACACTTGGCTGCGGTCGGTCGTCATGCGTTCATCAGCGCGACGGCGCGTCCATGTCAACATGCATTAGGAGTGTCGGAGGGAACGCAAAAGTCATACAGGAGTTGCTCCCATGGAAACAGATTCACTCTCGCGACTCGTCGCGCGCACTGCGACGCCGCTCACGACACAACGGCGCTCATTGAATCGCCGTACTTGGCTCGTCGGCGGCGCCACGTTCGCCGCGAGCCTTTGCGTCACCTCGTGCGGCGGTGGAGGTGGTGGCAGTAACGACGACGGCAGCAGCGGGGGTGGGGACGGCGGAGGCGGTGGCAGCAGCGGGCCGATTGGTCTGATTGCTGCGAAGTCAATCGACAACCTTGAGATCCTCAACGCTTCGACCGGCGAATCCAGCGTCATCGCCTCCACCTCGACCGGTTTGCGCGTGGGCGTGAGCGGCTCGAACAGCAGCGTCATCTGCGACGCGTTCGACGAAGATTCCAGCGGGTCGTGGAAAGTTCAGTTGATCGAGGCGAAGACACGCGCGGTGCGGCGAACGATAGCTCTGGAGCGTGAGTTCGCGTCCTTGACCAGTGCGGTGTCGATCAACGCCGATGCGACACGCATTGCTTTCAGCGTCAACGAGCCTGACAGTTCAAGCAACAACACGCGCGTCGATCGCTCCTTCGTCGGTGATCTGACCACACTGGAGTTGACGCGCATCGAGGGGGTCAGCAACCCCGTCTTCGTCGGCAGCGAGTTGATGGTGAGGCTCGGCGAGCGACTGCGCATGCTCAACGCAAACCTCGATGACATGGGCGACCTGGGCGTGACTGTGACCGACCGTTCAGGCGGGCCCGCTTCCGCCAGCACCGACGGACGCTACATCGCTTACGACCGTGACAATCAGATCTGGGTGCTCGATCGCCAGACGCAAAGGACGTGGCAGGCCACGACCGAGTTGCGCGGCACGCGCGGGGCGGTGTTCTCGCCCGACGGCCGACACCTTGCCATGTTGCGCGGCGGAAGCACGGCTGGCGTGTACGTGCATGTCGTGCCGTTCGTGCCGGAGGCGACGTACGAAGTGACCGATGCAAATCAGCTGCGAAACGCCGCTGGATCGTTCATCTCGGGAAGCGGCAGCCTCGCTTGGGTTCCCGCATGACTGCGCGGCGACGCGCGGGGGTTCGCCCCCACAGCCCTGTCGGCTTGTGGGGGCGGGGGCGGAGGGGGCGATGACGGTACGCCCGCGCCGAGCCCCGGCCCCGGTCCGGCCGGCCGCAGCGGTCGTCTCGTCTATCGCAGCAGCGGCGTCGCGGCCATCTACAACGTCGGCACCGATACCGAGTTGCAGTTCGATCCGGGCGTGGAGCCGTTCTTGGACCCCGGCATGGCCGTGTCACGCACCGGGCTGGTGACATCGGCCAGGGAGGGCGACAACGCCGGCTTCGGTTCGGCCTCGATGGCCAGCCCGTCAACACCTACACCGTGCCGCGCGAGTTTGCCTTTCAGACCAGTGCGGCCGTGTACAACGCCGATGCATCGCGTATCGCGTTCAGCGTCGATGAGCCGCGGTCCGGCAGCGACAACACGCGCATCGCGCGCACGCTCGTGATCGAGCTGGCTGGCGGCACGGTCGTCAAGGCCCTGGACGGCTACTCAGAGCCGATGCGGGCCGGTGCCGGCGACGAATCGACCGATGCCCTGCGCTTGTTCGACGCCAAATACAACGACCAGGGCGCGCTCGGTGGCCTCGTGATCAGCAAGTCCTTCGGCGGCTACGACATCTCGGCCGATGGCCGCTACGCGCTCTACAGCGACGGCCCGCAATTGCGCGCCTACGACCGCGACAGCGGTGACCAATGGGTTGCCGCCAACGATCCGACCAGCTCCCCCGATTCGCCAGTGTTGTCGCCGGACGGCAGGTTCCTGGCCTTCATCGCAGTGGCCTTTGGTCAGTAATGTGCCGCACGTGGTTCCTTTCGCACGCGGCTCGACGGTCACCGTCGATTCGGACGCGCACGCGCCGAAGAACACCCTGGCGGACTGCGCGGGCCGTATGGGCTGGGCGGCTTGAGCTCGCTACTGCTGGCCACACTGGAGCCGGCGCGGATCGAAGACGCTGGCGATCCTGGGCGGGCCCGGCCACGCTGGCCTTGAAGCTCAGCGGCGACATGCCGCAGGGTGCCGACGACCACCGCTGAAAAAGGGCGATCTGGTCAGGCGACGTCGTCAGAGCCATCGGCGTGGAAACGATCTCCGCTGCGCGCCAGTGCCGCCTCGAGGGCTGCGCCACCGCATCTCCGGCCGAAGTCGAACCACGTCGAATTCAGGGGCGTCACCAGCGTCATGTGTACCGGCTCGTCGCCGTCCGCCAGCATCTCGAACGCCGGCGGCTCGAGAAAGGGGGGCGATAACAGCACGCCGACAAAGTGGTGCAGATGACTCGCGGCTTCGGCCGGAAGGGGCAACACCTGGCCCCAGCCGAGCCAATGGCCCGCCAGTGCTTGAGCCGCGAGAGCGCGCAGCAAGGTGGGCTGCCAGGCAACGCGGTCACCGGTGTACAGCATGAACTCCTGCGCCACGGCAACATGGCCCCGGCTCGCACCGTCGGTGAGCAGCAGGCTGGTGGTGCATGGCCCTTCGGCCCGCCACAGCGCAAGGGGCCAACCTGCGACGAAACCACGCCACTCGAGCCAGCAGTCTCGCCGATGCAGCCTGCCATGCCGTTCGACGACGCTGTGTCGCTGGGCAGGTGGCACGCCGACGGTCATCAACGCGTCAGCCGCGCTTGATTCACGCCTTCGATGAACGCGCCCACGTTGCCCGGGTCGCGCACCTCTTGCGGCCTGCCGTTCGTGCCTTCGACCACCGGCTTCGCAAGGCCCAAGAGTGTCGTGTTGAAGTCAGTCGAGGTCTGCAACGAGGCAGGATTGTTGAACTGGCTATTGACGAAGGACAAGCCCGTTGCACCCAGGCTTGCCAGCGCGCCCCAAGGGCCCAGCAATTTTGCGCCGATCGCACCGGCGGTGAAGATCGCACCGGTGGCGATGTTGCGGCTGAGTTTGTTTCGGTCGCCTTCGCTGGAGGCAAACCGATCCAGCGCCTGCTGTAGCGAGCCCACGAGATAGCCGCGGTTGGTGGCGTTCTGTTGATCGGGGGCATTGAAGCGCTGTCGGTCCAGGGCTTCGAGTTGCGCCGAGCTGCGACTGCCGCCCAAGTCCGCGCCGTACTTGAGTGAAGCGAACAATGTCCTGATGTCACCCGCGTTGGGTGACTGGGCCAGTTCGCCGAGATAGTTGGAAAGGGCGTCTGCGCCTTGCTGGTCCTCGAGCCGCAGCGCGCTGAAGGTGCTGTCAGGCGATTTCAGCAACGTTGCGGTGATGCCTTGCAGCGCGGCCTGCTTCGAGGCTTCGTTGGGTGCGCTGCCCACGGACAACATGAACTGCTCGAGCATCTGCGCCCGCTGCGTCGGATCTGTTGCCGACGCGTTGTAGCGCAAGAAACGGTTGATGTCCTCGGGACTGTCGGTGCGCAGGGTCTGGCGCGCGACCGCCGCTTTGTCGGACTGGCTCATCATCGCCAGCGCGCTGTTCACCGCATTGACATCACCCCGCAGCCCGGAGAAAAGCTCGCCCACCGCTTCCGCCTGGGTCGCGCTGCGGGCCGCGCCGCCGCCGCTGCTCGGGTCGGTCATCAGGTCGATGAGACCCAGTTTCTGACCCTTGCTGCCGTTGTCGGCAATGTACGAGGCGATGTCGTGCACAAAAGGTTGCGCCGCCGCCTGCCCTGACGGATTGCCCTGCGTGTCCCAGGCCGACGCGGCGTTGACCAAGCGATGGATCTGTTGTGGTGGCTGACCCCGTAGCAGATCGTTTTGCAGCGACGCATAGGCCTGGGGTGAACTGACACGCGCCTGGCTGAACTCGAAGGCGAGCTGAGACACGCCGTCGGTAGTGAGAGTGCGCAACAACAGATTGCGTTCGGCCACGTTCAGCGCGTCGACCTTGGCGGCCAGATCGTTGCTGTTCATGTCGTACGCGTTCTGAATCTCGTTGCGCAAAGCGGCGACCTTCTGCGAGTCGACGGCTTGACCGCTGGCCAGGAGACCGGTACGCGTGCCCGTGCCGCGATCAGCCTGGGCCGCCGCCACGGTCGAGACGTTGTCGGTGCTGGCAGCGTCGGAATCGAATGCAAGTGGGTACGCCCGAGACGCGACGTCGGGTGCAACTGCGGGATGGATCGTCGACACGGTATCTCCTTTACAGACCGGAATACTCGGTGTTTGCAGACTAGCGGGCCGCGATGCGCATTGCCAGATCAGGTGTGCCCGAGCTAGGGCCCGCCCTAGCGGGCAGAGGCGGCGTCAACCTCGCCGCTGCGAACTCGCGCAATGGAGGCCTCACTCGCGCTCCTGTACCTGCCGCCAGCCTTCGGCAACGCCGTAGCGGAAGTCGTCGTTGGGAGAGATGTCGCCATCGCCGAAGATGTCGCGGAACAGCTCGCCCAAGGTCTTGTTGCCGCTGGCCAGGCTGCCCTGCTGCAAGTCGATGTACTCGGCGAGGTTGGTCTTGGCCTCGGCGGACAAGCCCAATTGTTCGAACGCTGCAAGGATATCGCCGCGGTTGGCCGCAGCGGCCGCGGCCTCGGCGATGTCGCGTTTCACGCCGGCATCGATGAGCTGGTTGACCGTGTCCGTGACCACGTCCTGACCCTGACCCACGCCCTGCGCGAGCAAAATCTTCGCGATCTTCGGACCGCCGGCGTCGGGCACCAGCGCAAAGGCCAGTCCGATGCCGAACGAGGCCCAGGCCTTGTTCGTCTCGGCGTCGCTGCGGATCTGGCTGGCGTACTGATCGAAGCCTTGGTCGAGGATGCCCATGATGCCGCCGACCAGCCGGCCACGCGCCTCAGCGTCCATGCCGACGCCCAGTTTGCCGCTGGCCAAGTCGCCGAAGGTGCCGACCAGCGAGCCCATCAGCGGCTGACGGTAGGCGCCGTCTTCGTTCGGATCGAACAGAGCCTCGTTCATGAAGTTGGTGAAGGCGCTGTCGAACCGGTCGTTCAAGGTGCCGGTGCCCACGCCGGCGATCAGATTGCCGGGCGTGAAGTCATAGCCGCCGCTGGGGTTCCACGCGTAGCTGCCGGCGTTGATCCATTGCGGCATGTACTTGTCGAACAGCCCGGCCATCTGCGCCGTGCCGCGGCTGCCGCCTTCGATGTCGCCCTGCTCGAGCAGCGTCGTGCCCGTGGGCCAGACTTCGCCGCTGTTGCTGACCGTCTCGAACACCGCCAATGCGTCTCGCGCGCTCAACGCGCCTTGCGCCGCGCCGGGGCCGAGCAGTGCATCCATGTAGTCGAGGTACGACGGCGTCAGTGAATTGGTGGGGGTGTGTCCGCTGGGCAGCGCGGTGCCTTGGGTGGCAAAAATCTGCAGCACCGCCTCGAAGGCCGCGGTACCACGGGTCGCGTAGCCGAAGTCATGCGACTGGGTGAACCTGAAGACATCGCGTGCGACCGTCGGCGATTGCGAGGCCACCTGGCCCAAGGCCGAGACGAAGCTCGCCACCGGCTCCATGAACGGATCGCCCGAGTCGCCCAGCCAGGCATCGGCGGCCTGCAGGCCGGCATTGACGAAGCTGCGTTGCAGCGCCCCGGAGCCGCTGGCGGCGATGTCCGACGCGACATTGGCGTACAGCAGCGTGTTGTTGGCGGCGCCGAACCGCAGCAGGCGGTCGGCCAGCGCGGCGCTGTAGGCATCGACGGCTGCGGGGTCGCCTTCGCCAAGCATCGCATTGCCTTGGCGGATGAGGTCGTTGATGGCGCCCGGGTCGGCATACACGTCGCGAACGTCTTCCCACGCGAAGCCCTCGGGTGCGCGCGCGTCGATGCCGCCACCGTCGACCTTGTCTTGTTCGAACTCGACCACCGCCTGCGCCGCCAGCGCAGGCTCGGACGCGGCCAACGCCGCAAAGGCCTCGGCGGCAGCGTCAGCGCCGTCGGTCTGCTCGATCTGCCGCAGGTGCACCGCCAGCGCCGCGCCCTTCTCGCCTCGTGGCGCGGTCTTGACGTCGTTGACGAGCTGTTCCTGCCGCGCCTGACTGACGGCTTTCTGAGCCAGTGCAGCGCCGGCCTTGGCGGCATTGGCTGCGCCTTTGATGACGTCCGCGAATCCGCTCATGTGTCGCTCTCCTGAGAGGCACGAATTGCCTGCGGCACGACGGTAAGCGTGGCCCTTGGCCGAGCAAAGCTCGGGCGCACCCTAGCTCGGGCACGACCGAGCATGTCAAAGCCGCTCAACTCTGGTGTCATCGCCGACAACGGATGGCATGAAGGGGTTGCAGTCATGAGCGGTGGTGCCTTGAACGCAGTGGGCCATTCGGTCGATGCGGCGCGGGGCTTGCGCCGCGGCGATGCGGCCGACGACGCGGCCACGCAGTTGGTGGCGTCGGCGCAGCAGATGGGCGTGCTCAACGCCGAGCTGCTGGCGCGCGACCTGGCCCAGATCGCCGATGCCGACCCGAAACGCGCGGGCGACCTGATGGCCGAGCTGAAGTCGCAACTCTCGCCGCCCGATCAGCAGAAGCTGTCGCAGGAGCTGGCCGAAGAGCTCGACAGCCGCGCCACGCAGCAGGTGCAGGCGCAGGCGCAGGCCGGCGCACGCAGCGACGACATCGCCAAGCAAAAGGCCGACCTGGCGCTGGACATGGTGCAGATCGGCTTGTCGGTGGCCGGCATTTTTGACCCGACGCCGGTCTCCGACGGCCTCGACGGCATCATCTCGCTGTTCCGCGGCGACTTCGTCGGTGCCGGCATCAGCGTCGTCAGCATGGTGCCGTACATCGGCGACGCGGCCAAACTCGGCAAGCTGGGCAAGTTCGCCGAGAGCATCGCCAAGGCGGTCGATCTGGCCAAGCTCGACCCGGCCTTTGCCCAACAGATCGGGCCGGCGCTCGACAAGATCGCAGGCACGCTGAACTCGGTGCCGATCGACTCGCTGCCCAAGCCGGCGCGCGAGGCGCTCCTGTCGATGAAGAGCAAGCTCGACGAGTTCGCCGCGGCCGGCGCCAAGACCCTGAGCGCCAAGGTCGGCAAGAACGAAGTCACCTGGAAGCTCGACGCTGAGGGCTACCCGGTGCGCGCCGAAGGCGACTTGCGCGAGGTCTTCCCCAACGCGACGCGCAGCTCGAGCGAGACGCGCGCTCAAGGCAAGGCCGGCGACCGCGGACAGCCCGACGACGTCGGCGGGCACATCTTCGGCCACCGCTTCGTGCTCAACCAGGGCGACAAGAACCTGTTCCCGCAGAACGGCCAGTTCAACAACAGCGCTTACCGAAAGCTCGAGAACGAATGGGCCGACTGGATCAAGAGCGGCAAGGAAGTGCGCGTGGAAATCGAGTTCTCCGGCGGCACCGCGGCGCGGCCCGACAAGATGGAGGTCTTCTACAAGGTGGTCGATCCGGCCAGCGGCAAGACGGTGAGCAAGCAGACCGTGGACTTCGACAACGAAGCTGGCCAGGTCTTCGACCGCACGCCGAAGAAAGACATGCATTAAGCTGAAAAGAGGACGCCCGCCATGGAAGCCTTTGTGATGAACAAGGACGAACTGCTTTTTGAACTGTGCAAGACCTTGGTCGCCGACAAAGAGGTCGTCGGCCAGGACGCATGGTCCAAGGTCGTCATCGGCGGCAGCGTCGAAGGCGGCAGCGCGTCGCTCGCGGGCTTTTGCTTCGACATGCAAGGTGAGTGGGAAGCCGCCGCGCCGCGCAACCGCCAAGCGCTGGTGCTGCTGCGCCAGCTGCGCGAGGCGATGGCGGACATGAGCGCCGACCACAAGCAGTGGAAGGCCTGCCTCGTCGTCATCGGCGCCAACGGCAAGTTCGCCGCCGACTTCGACTACGACGACGCGTCGCGCTGGGCCATCGGCCCGGCCACGCATGCGCAGCGCTTGGCGGAGTTCGCCGCGCAGCCGGTGCCCGGCGGAGCTTGACGACGGGCGTGCAGCACGGCGATCACCGCATGCGTGCGTTGTCGAGTGTTGTGTTGAGCGGCGCGCTGCTCTGGCCGGGCGTTGCCGCAACGGCGCCCGAGCGCGCGATCGAAGCCGTCGTGCTGACCAGCGCCTGGTCGCCCAGCGGCATCGGCGGCAGCGTGGTCATCAACTACCGCCCCACCGTGCTCTATAAGGACGGCAGCTTCAGCCGCGACGCCGAGCGTGCCTTGCGCGGCGACGCGCGCATCGACGGCCGCTGGCGGCGTGACGGCAGCGGCTTCGTGTTGCAAGGCGCTGAAGGGAAGGCGCAGGCCGTGCCGGCCAAGATGCGCACGCGGCCTGCTACGCAAGGGCAGACGTTGGAGGGCGCGTACCGCAGCCTGTCGGGTGCGGGTGCAGCAGGCACCGGCGTGTCGACGGTGGCGGCGTTCAAGACGATGCAGTTCAGCGCCGACGGGCGCGTCGTCCTCGCGCAAGGCGCGGGCGCGAGTGGCGGCGGCGTGACCACGCACGGCGCCAAGTCCGCGACCGCGCGCTACCAGCTCGACGGCCACACGATCACCGTGACGCACGACAACGGCCAGCGCGAGCAGCGCTTGTTCTATCTCTTCCCCGACAGCGACCGCGCGGTCGGCGTGGGCGCGCTGTCGCTGTCGGCGCGGCGCTGAAGACGACGCGATGCGCTGCGCCCCCCACTCCACTAGGGCGTGCCCCAGCTAGGCGGCACCCCAGCTTGTTGCGCGTGGCGGCTGCCACTACGGTCAGAGTGGTCTGTTCGACTTGAAGGAGTGACCCGGTGACCGTTCAAGACAGCACCCGCGCACCGGGGCGCGCCTCGCTACCACCGCCGCCTGCGCCCCCACCGCCGCCCCCGCCACCGCCCGTCAACGGGACGGGCACGGCGCCGCGGCGTCTGACGCAGACCGAGGTCGAGAGCACGGCGGAGGAAGTTCTGCAAACCGGCCAGCGCACGCTGTGGACCGACGACCACGACCAGCGCCTGGACAAGCTGGCCGAGGTGAGCCTCGGCCTCGACACCGATTCGCGCGTGCGCCTGGTCAATCAACTGATCGAGAATGACGGCGGCGCGATGCACTCGTGGCTGCAGGGCACGCGCGCGAATGCGCTCGTCGAGTCCGGCCGCATCTCGAGCACGGAACGCCACGCGCTGATGGAGGGCGTGGCCGGCGCCTACAACCGCGGCCAGGTGAGCTATGCCGAGGTGCAGACCTTTCTCGGCGTGAACACCCAGTTCGCGCCGGCGATTGCGAAGGACACGTTCCAGGGTGCGCGCGATCTGGCCGGCGGCAGTGGCGCCGAGTTCGATGCCTTCCGTGCGCGGTATGTGCAGGACAGCTTCGCCCTCACCGCCGAGCGCAGCGCCAACGGCATGGGCCGCTGGAACATGGACAGCGCGTTTGCCGTGACGCTGGCCAACGACGCCGGGCAAGCGTCGGTGGTGGCCGACGCGTTCAACCGGCTCGACGCCACCTCGCAGCGAGCGGTGGCCGCGGAAGTGGGCGAAGCATCGATCGGCTACCGCAACAGCACGGGCGAAGTCGCCGGCCTGGCCGATCCGCTGGCCACGCTGACGCAGGCCGTTCGCAGCAGCACGCCGGCCAGCACCGAAGCGGGCCGCCAATCGCTGACGCACATCGCCGAAGGG
>CADEEN010000062.1 GCA_902826345.1 uncultured Burkholderiales bacterium
CCGCACACCGCTGTCGCGCTGCCGGGAATCGCCCGGCGGCGCTCGTACTCGGCCAGCGCTTCGGCCGCGAACGCGCCGAGCCCGGCAAAGCGCTGGCCCATGCCCTCGCGAATCCAGGCGCGGGTGTCGGCTTCGATTGAGCGCTCGGGCAACGGCGCCGGCTGAATCAAAAAGAACCAGTGCCAGTAGGCGCGGGCGAAGGCCTCGGTCGTGCCTTCGTACATTGCCAGCGTCGGCGCGATGTCGAGCAGCATCAGCCGCGACACGGCCTGCGGATGATCGAGCGCCAAGCGGTGCGCCACACGCGCGCCGCGGTCATGGGCACAGACGGCGAAGCGCTCGAAGCCCAAGCTGCGCATCACCGCCACCGCGTCGGTGGCCATGGCCCGCTTGCTGTACAGCGCGTGGCCCGCGCTTGCCGGCAGGCGCGACGAATCGCCGCGGCCGCGCAGGTCCATCGCCACCACGCTGAAGCGCTCCGCGAGTTGCGGCGCGACGCGGTGCCACATCGCATGCGTCTGCGGGTGGCCGTGCAGCAGCAACAGCGGCGGCCCGCTGCCGGCCAAGCGCACGCGCAGCCTCACACCATCATGCTGGATGTCGCGACTGTCGAAGTTTTCGAGCATGCGTCATTGTGGTCCGGCGGGATCGCCGTGCAATACACAATCCGGCATCTCACTGCTGCTTCGAAAGCAATAATGAAAATCGACCGTGCCGACCTCAGCCTGCTCGCGGCGATCGAACGCGAAGGCTCGCTCGCCGGCGCCGCACGAGCACTCGACCTGGCCGCGCCGGTTACGAGCAAACGATTGGCCGCGCTTGAACAGCGCGTCGGCGCGCGCTTGTTGCACCGCACGACGCGGCGCCTGCAGCTCACCGCCGAAGGCGAGTCGTTCGTCGCCCAGGCCCAGCCGCTGCTCGAAGGTTTTTCGCGGCTCGAGGAATCGCTGTCCGAGCGCGCCAGCCAACCGAGCGGACGCCTGCGCGTGACCTGTTCGTTGGGCTTCGGCCGCTTGTGGCTGGCGCCGGCGCTGGCGCGGTTGCAGGCGCAACACCCGGGCATCGAGATCGATCTGCACCTGTGCGAGCAGATGCCCGACATGACGACCGGACGTTTCGATGCTGCCGTCTGGTTGTGGCGGCCACAGGGCGCCTCGCTGGTGACGCGGCGGCTGGCATCGAACCGGCGCATCGTCGTTGCCGCACCGTCGTACCTCAAACGACACGGCACGCCGCAAACGCCCGAAGAGCTGCTGTCGCACCACTGCCTGGTCGTGCGCGAACACGGCGACAGTCCCGCGCTGTGGCGCTTGCAGCCTTTGGCCACGCGCAGCGCCGTGCCGCGCACGCACAAAGTCGGCGGCCCGCTGTCGAGCAACCACGGCGAGGTGGTCCGTGATTGGGCTCTGGCCGGCCACGGCCTGATGCTGCGGTCGTTGTGGGATGTGCATCCGTATCTGCAGCGCGGACAACTCGTGCACGTGCTGCCCGGCTGGGCGATGCAGGATGCTGACGTTCATCTGGTGCTGCCGCCACGCGATCTGCGCTTGGCCACCCCACGGCGCCTGCGCCTGCTGCAGGATCATCTCGTCGCGGCTTTTGCCGACGTGCCCTGGAACGCCGCGCTCAAGCCGCCGGCGCGCGCACCACGAGCGCCACACCGGCGGCAGTGAGCGCGATGCCACCCAGCACCTGCGCCGACAGTGGCTCGTTGAACAGCAGCCAGGCGAGCACTGCGGTGCATGGCGGCACGAGGTAGAGCAGGCTCGTCACCTTGGCCGCGGCGCCACGCTGGATCAGCAGGTAGAGCATCGAGCTGCCGCCGAGCGTGAGCACGAAGACCGACCAGGCCATCGCGCCGATCAGCTCGGGGTGCGCATCCCAGGCCCCACGCTCGATCAACGCCAGCGGCAGCGTGACGGCCAACGCCGCCGCGAGTTGCACCATGTTGGCGGTGCGCACGTCGCACGGCGCGATGAAGCGCTTCTGGTACAGCGTGCCGGCCGTGATCGACAGCAGCGCGAACACGGCCAACGCAAGGTTCACACCCGTGATCTCGCCGACACCGAGCTTGTGGCCCACCACCAGCATCAGCCCGCCCAAACCGAGCAGCAGGCCGAGCCACTGCCGGCGCGCGATGCTGTGCGCGCCCTGCGTCAACGACAGCCACACGGCCGTCAGGACAGGTTGCAGCCCGACGATCAACGCCACCGTGCCGGCGCCGATGCCGATCTTGACGGCCGCCCACACCCCGCCGAGATAACCGGCATGCATCAGCACGCCGGTGACGGCCAGGTGCCCCCACTGCGCACGCCCCTGCGGCCAGGCGGCGCGGGCGATGGCGATCCAGACGCCGAAGGCCAGCACCGACAACGCATAACGCAGGGCCAAAAAGCCGAGCGGCGGCGCATGCGGCATGCCGTAGCGCGCGACGATGAAGCCGGTGCTCCACACCAGCACGAAGACCGCGGGCATCGCGGCGAGCAGCGAAGACTCACCGGACTTTGGCACGGATCTCGGGAATCGCCTTCTGCAGGTAGTACACCATCGACCAGATCGTCAGCACCGCCGCGACCCAGATCAGCAACGTGCCCCACAAGTGCGTGTCGATCAGGCCGAACAGCGTGCCGTCGTAGAGCAGAAACGGAATCGCCACCATCTGCGTGGCGGTCTTCACCTTGCCCAGCATGTGCACGGCGACGCTGCGCGACGCGCCGATCTGCGCCATCCACTCACGCAGCGCCGAGATCGCGATCTCGCGGCCGATGATGATGAAGGCGATGAAGGCGTCGATGCGTTTCAGGTAGAGCAGGCACAGCAGCGCGGCGCAGATGAGGAACTTGTCGGCCACCGGGTCGAGGAAGGCGCCGAACGACGAGGTCTGGTTCATCTTGCGCGCCAGCCAGCCGTCGGCCCAATCGGTCAGCGCCACGGCGATGAACGACACGGTGGCGATCAGGTTGCGCGTGCCCGGCTCCACCGGCAGGTAAAAGATGCCGATGATCAGCGGGATGGCGACGATGCGGGCCCAGGTCAGCAGCGTCGGCAGGTTGAAGAACATGCGCCGATGGTAGCCGCTGACTTCCGTTGCGAAGGTCAGTCCAGCGAACGCGGCTTGAACTTGCGATCGTCGCGGAACAGGAAGACCTCGCTGATTCGCCAAGGTTGCGGCAGATGTGAGACATCACCGAACGGCGCGGCGCGCCGCACCGCGTCGATCGCCAGTTGCACCGTGTCCTCGGCCTGGCTCGGCGAGCGCTGCACGCGCAGGTTGCGCACACTGCCGTCGCGGTTCAGGTCGATCTCCAACACCGGAATCGCCAGCAGCGGCTCGGGCACGAGACCGGTGTAGGTGCCGTTGGGGTTGGCGGCGACGATGCGGCGGCTGACGCTGACGCGGTATTCGTCCCACGCACGCGTCGAAGGGGCGGAGGGTCCGGATGACGGGAACTGCATCGATGAATCCTGTGACGATGAGCGACGCGACGAGCAGGCCGCCAGCAGCGCCGCGGCGCAGACCAGCATGATCAAGGCGCGGCCGTGCCGGCGGCGGCGCAAGTCAGTGCAAGACACGGTAGATCTCCTCGGCCAGAGGTCTGGAAATGCCATCGACACTGGCCAGGTCATCGACGCTCGCGTGGGTCACGCCGCGCACACCGCCGAAGCGTTGCAGCAGCCGCGCCCTCTTCTTTGGGCCCACGCCCGGAATGTCTTCGAGCCTGCTGCCGCCCGTGCGCACGCTGGCGCGCCGGGCGCGCATGCCGGTGATGGCGAAGCGGTGCGCCTCGTCGCGGATTTGCGCCACCAGCATCAGCGCCGCCGAGTCGTGGCCGAGCGACACCCTCTCGCGGCCGTCGGCGAACACGAGTTCCTCCAAGCCGACCTTGCGGCCCTCGCCTTTCTCGACGCCGACGATCAGCGACAGGTCGAGGCCGAGTTCGGCGAAGACCTCGCGCGCCATCGCCACCTGGCCGCGGCCGCCATCGACGAAGACGAGATCGGGCAGGCGAACGTTCTCGCCGCCGGCCGCCAGCGCTTCGGCGAGCTTGGCATAGCGGCGCATCAACACCTGGCGCATCGCGGCGTAGTCGTCGCCGCCGGTGATGCCGTCGATGTTGTAGCGGCGGTATTGCGCGGGTTGCATCTGGTGGTTCTCGAAGACGACGCAGCTTGCCTGAGTTGCCTCGCCCGCGGTGTGGCTGATATCGAAACATTCGATGCGCAGCGTGTCCAGATCGGGCACGTCGAGGTTCAGCGCCTCGCCCAGGGCGCGCGTACGCTCGCGCTGCGAGCCTTCTTCGGCCAGCAGCCGGGCCAGCGCCAGATCGGCGCCGTTGCACGCCATTTCGAGCCAGATGCGGCGCTGCTCACGCGGCTGGTGCTGCGCCGTGACCTTGACGCCGCTGTGTTCGGCCAGCAGCTCCAGCAGTTGCGCATCGACCGCGTGGCTCGTCACCAGTTGTGGCGGCACGAAGCCATCGACGTAGTGCTGCGCGATGAAGGCTTCCAGCACCGCCACTTCGGGCTCCACCGCTTCGGCCACGGCCGAGGCGTCTTCGACGTGCGCCGGGAAGTACGCGCGGTCGCCGAGGTGCCGGCCGCCTCGCACCATCGCCAGGTTGACGCACGCCCGCCCGCCCTTGAGGCGCACTGCGAGGATGTCCACGTCCCGGCTGTTCGCACCGAGGCTGCTCTCATCGACCGATTGCTGGTGCAGCACGCGCGACAGCGAGCCGATCTGGTCGCGCACCGCCGCTGCCTGTTCGTATTGCTGCGCTTCGGCGTGCGCCATCATGCGCTGCTGCAACTCGTCGAGCACCTCCTGCGTGTCGCCGCGCAGGAAGCGCTCGGTGTCGGCGACGTCACGCGCGTAGTCCTCGGCCGTCACCAGCTTCACGCACGGCCCGGAGCAGCGCTTGATCTGATACAGCAGACAGGGCCGTGAACGATTCGCGAACACCGTGTCCTCGCAGGTGCGCAGGCGAAAGACCTTCTGGATGAGCTGGATCGAATCCTTCACCGCCCACGCGCTCGGGTACGGACCGAAGTAGCGGTGGCGCTTGTCCACCGAGCCGCGGTAATAGGCGACACGCGGGAACGGCCCACTGACCAGCTTCAGGTACGGATAGCTCTTGTCGTCGCGAAAGACGATGTTGAACTTCGGCGCCAGCGCCTTGATCAGGTTGTTTTCGAGCAGCAGCGCCTCGGCCTCGCTGCGAACGACCGTTGTTTCCAGGCGCGCGATGCGGCCGACCATGACGCCGATGCGCGTGCCGCCGTGGTCTTTGTGGAAGTAGCTCGAGACGCGTTTTTTCAGGCTGCGCGCCTTGCCCACGTAGAGTACCGATCCGGCCTCGTCGAAGAAACGGTAGACGCCCGGGCGCAGCGGCAAGGCGGCCACCTCGGCCTGCAGCCTGTCGCGGTCAACGGCAGCGTCAGTCATATGAAAAGCAGCCGCTCAAGGCACCACGCGCTGCACCGACCATTCGCCGCTCTGGCCGCTGCGGCTGTAGATGGTGTGCTGCGCAAACGCCCCACAACCCACGGCATAGAAGGCCATGCGATCGACAAACGCAAATCTGAAGCCAACAAAAGATGGCGGTACTGTTTGCTCGGCATCGCGGGGCAGCTCAGACCGCGCGGCATCGAGGTCGTTTGGGTCCTCGAGCGGCTGACCCGATGCAGGGCCGAATACCAAGTAACTGCGTCTGAACTCTCGTTCCAGCGATAACCAGTCTTCGATCAACGCCGCGGGGCTTAACGGCTCCAACCTGCCCTGCAAAGACACCGACCGCCGACTGTTCTGAAAAGCAAACGTCAGCGAGCCCGTCGGCTTGCTGGCCAGATCCATCACTTTGCGCGATCCCGGCGTGGTGTGAAAACGAGGAATGCCCTGCTCATCGAACTGAACACCGAGCATGCGCGTATGCACCTCACCCGCAGGGCCGGCCGTACCCAGAACGGCGCCGTTGGGGAAAGCGCAGCCTTGTGCGCGCTCTTCGTGAACCCATTGAACCAGCAGCAGAAGCGGAGATATCGATGACATGGCGACGATCAACCAACAAACTCCGCCAATTATCCGTGCCGATAATGCACTGATGCTTTGGGACATTTTTTGCCGCGTCATCGACAACCACGGCGACCTCGGCGTCTGCTGGCGCTTGTCGGCCGATCTGGCTTCGCGCGGCGAGACTGTTCGCTTGTGGGTAGATGATCCGCTGGCCTTGCACTGGATGGCGCCGAATCACGAGCGCACGACCCCTGGCGTCGCGGTGTATCGCTGGGTCGAGCCGCTGGCCGACGTGACGCCGGGTCAGGTGGTCGTCGAAGCTTTCGGCTGCGTTCCGCCGCCGTCGTTCGTCGATGCGATGGCCAAGGCGCCGCCGGTGTGGATCAACCTCGAGTACCTCAGCGCCGAGAGCTATGTCGAGCGCAACCACGGCCTGCCGTCGCCGCAGCACTCGTCGTTCGGCGCGCTGACGAAGTGGTTCTTCTACCCCGGCTTCACGCCTGGCAGCGGCGGCCTGCTGCGCGAGTCGCACGCGCTCAATCCCGGCGCGCCGCCGTGGGACCAGCTCGACGTGTTGCCGCATCCCGGCGAGCGCTGCGTCAGCCTCTTCGCCTACACCGACGCGCCGGTGGCCGAACTCTGCGACCTGCTTGAAGAGCAGCCGACATTGCTGCTCATCACCGCCGGTGCCAGCCAAGCCCCGGCGTTGAAAGCCCTTGAAGGCCGACCGCAGAAAAACCTGCGCGCCCACGCCCTGCCCTGGCTGACGCAGCGCGATTACGACCGCCTGCTGCACGCTTGCGACATCAACTTCGCTCGCGGTGAAGATTCGATCGTGCGCGCCATGTGGGCCGGCACGCCGTTCGTCTGGCACATCTACCAGCAGAGCGACGGCGCACACGAGCGCAAGCTGAAGGCGATGCTCAACCACCTGCCGGTCGATGTCGAAGCGCACAAGCTGTGGCAAGCCTGGAACCGCCTCGGCCCCTGGCCCGCGGCGTTGCCCGAGCCGCTCGCCTGGCGTGAAGCCTGCCGCCAATGGCGCGCCGGCCTGTTCGAGCAAGCAGACCTCACCAGCCGACTGCTCCAGTTCGTCGCCTCCAAACGCTAGAATCGCCGGCTTTGCAGAGCGGCATGCTCTGCTGTAGCGCAACCGAACCCTCAACGGAATCCGTCCATGAAGATCGCTCAAGAAATCCGCGCCGGCAACGTCATCATGCAGGGCAAGGACCCGATGGTCGTGCTGCGCACCGAGTACAGCCGCGGCGGCCGCAACTCGGCCACCGTGCGCCTGAAGATGAAGAACCTGCTCAATGGCGCCGGCGCCGAAGTCGTCTTCAAGGCCGACGACAAGATGGAGCAGATCAAGCTCGATCACAAGGAGTGCACCTACACCTACTTCGCCGACCCGATGTATGTCTTCATGGACGCCGAGTACAACCAGTTCGAGGTCGAGGCCGAGAACATGGGCGACGCCATCCAGTACCTCGAAGACAACATGGCCGTCGAAGTGGTGTTCTACGACGGCAAGGCGATCTCGGTCGAGCTGCCGACCACCGTCGTGCGTGAAATCGAGACCGAGCCCGCCGTCAAGGGCGACACCTCGGGCAAGGTGATGAAGCCGGCCAAGCTCGTCGGCACCGGCTTCGAAATCTCGGTGCCGCTGTTCGTCGGCAACGGTGACAAGGTCGAGATCGACACGCGCACGCACGAGTACAAGAAGAGAGTTTGAGCGTTCCGCACTTTGAACAAGGCGCCTTCGGGCGCCTTGTCCGTTGTTGGCTCAGAAGAAGTAGGCGACTGTGAACGCGCCGACCATCATGAAGGTCAGCGCCAGCTTGACCGCGGTGCCGATCAGCATGCCGACCCAGGTCGCCACGCCGACCTTCATCGCGCGCGTGTGGTGCTCCTTGTCGTCCACCAGATGCGCGGCCGTCTTCCTGCGCTGCGCAAACCACTCGCCGAGCACGGCGCCGACGAGCGGCAGGAAGAGCACGCCGATGAAGCCGGCGAGGATGCCGAGCACGGTGCCGATGGCCGCGCCCGCCACCGCCCAGCCGCTGGCGCGCACGCGCTGCGCGCCCATCGCCGCGGCCACGTAGTCGGTGGCGAAGGCGATCGCGCCGAGCACGGCGCAGACCACCACCACCCACACCGGTACACGCGTGAAGTCGTCGAGCCAGGCGCCCCAGACGATACCGGCGATCACCAGCGCCGTGCCCGGCAACACCGGCAACACCGTGCCGGCGATGCCGACGAGGATCAACAACCAGACGCCGGCCCAGGCCAGCCAAGAGGCATCGAAGGACAAGGCACACTCCCGAAGATGAAATTCAGACCCGCATCATGGCGGCAAATCACAGCCTCTCGAGGCAGCGGGTCCATTCGATGAACTTCGACTTCGACGCCGCGGTGCAGGCGCCGTTTCGCATGCAGCCCGGGCTGCGCCGGCTCGATGCCGACGCAGCTCGGTTGACCCCGATCGCACCCGGCTCGCGGCACCAGCGCGAAAAGCTCGCCATGCTGTCGGCGCATGCGCCGCTGGCGCTGGCGCTGCAACCCGGCTTCGATGCCGAACCCGCGCTGCACGCGCTGGCGGCGCATGCGGCGCACGAACACGGCGACGCGTTCGCGTGGGACGGTGAACGAGCCATTGCGAAGCACCTCGGCGTCGCGGTGGCCCAAGACCAACCGCAACAACGGCACAGCGGCGCCTTCGGCCTCGGCGACGAGATCACGCGCTGCCTCGTCGGCCTGCCGGCGCAGTGGCGACTCGCCGGTCTGCTGAGCCTGTCGTTCAACGAAGACTTCGCCATCGTCGATGGCCGCAACGCCACGATCCCGTGGATCGCCGCCTGCCTGCCCTCGCACTGGGCGCCGCAGCGCAAGGTCGGCCGGCACTTTGCCGAAGTGCATGGCCCGGTGGCCGACAACGCGCTGCTCGTGCGCGCCGGTGAGCACCTGACGCGCATGGTCTGCGGCCAGGAGCACTGGGAGCGTTTCGTCTGGACTGTGTCGCGCCAGCCGCGGCTGAACGCGCACCCGGACCTCGCCGACCCGGCGCCCTGGCCTGCCGATGCATTCGACGACGCCGCTGCGCCGCGCGCCTGGTGGCGCACCGAGCGCCAGACCTTCATTCCGCTGCCCGCCTTGCAGCAAGCCGTGTTCACGATCGGCGTCGACACGCAGCCGCTGGCCGCTGCGATCGACACGCCGCACAAGGCCGCGCGGCTGCATGCGGCGATCGAATCGATGAGCGACGCCGTGCTCGCCTATCGCAGCCTGACCGCAGTGCGCGCGCCGCTGCTGGCGTGGCTGCACGCGCGCGCTGCGGCGCGCGCATAGGCGCACGGGCCGCGCCTGTGAAGACCGAGCCGATCGTTCCGGCGCTGATCGACTTCGCCCACGGCGTGCCGCGCGCACCGGCGTTCGACGACATCTACCACCCGCGCGAAGGTTCGCTCGAACAAGCGCGCAGCGTCTTCCTCGCCGGCAACGGCCTGCCCGAACGATGGCGTGGGTGCGCGCGCTTCACGATCCTCGAAACCGGCTTCGGCCTGGGCAACAACTTCCTCGCCACCTGGGCCGCGTGGCGCGACGACCCGCAGCGTTGCGAGCGGCTGCATTTCGTCTCGCTCGAAAAGCACCCGCCGACGCGTGCGGACCTCGTCCACGCGCTGGCGCCCTCGCCGTTCGGGTCGATGGCGCAAGCGCTGATCGAGGCATGGCCGCCGCTCACGCCCAACCTGCATCGCCTCGCGTTCGACGGTGGCCGGGTGCAATTGCTGCTCGGCCTCGGTGATGCGGCCACGCTGGCGCGCGAACTCGTGGCGCGGATCGATGCGTTCTTTCTCGACGGCTTCGCGCCCGCGCGCAATGAAGCCATGTGGTCGCCGCCGCTCTTCAAGTCATTGGTGCGCCTGGCCGCGCCCGGAGCCACCGCCGCGACGTGGAGCGCCGCGCGGGTGGTGCGTGATGGTCTTGCTGCCGCAGGCTTCGACGTGCATGCAGCACCCGGCCCCGGCGCCAAGCGAGAGATCACGCTGGCGCGCTACGCGCCGCGCTTTGCGCCGGTGGCGCCGCCCGGCCGGCTGCTGCCTGCAACGGCGCCGAGCCATGCCATCGTCATCGGCGGCGGCATCGCCGGCGCGGCGACCGCGCGCGCACTGGTGCAGCAAGGTGTGCCCTGCACCGTGCTCGATGCGCAAGCGCGGCCGGCTGCACAGGCCTCGGGCAACCCGGCGGGCCTGTTCCACGGCACGGTCGGCGCGGACGACACGGTGCACACGCGCTGGCACCGCGCGGCGAGTTTTCCCGCCGCCATGTGGGTGCGGCACGCGCGTGCCGGCGCGAGCGACGGCCTGCTGCGCCTGAACAGCACGCACGATCTTGCGGCGATGCAGGCCGTGCTCGCAGCGCAGCGCCTGCCGCCGGACTACGTGCAGGCCTTGGACGCCGCGCAGGCTTCGGTGCGCGCCGGTGTGGCGCTCGGGCAACCGGCGTGGTGGTTCACGCAAGGCGGCTGGGCCGATCCGCGTGCGCTGGTGCAGAACGCACTCACGACGCCGGGCGTGACCTGGCAAGGCAACGCGCACGCGCGCGCCATCGAGCCCTGCGCCGACGGTTGGCGCGTGCTCGACCCTGCAGCACGGGTGATCGCCGAGGCGCCGGTGCTCGTGCTCGCCAACGCCGAGGATGCACTGCGCCTGGCAGCGCTGCCGCGAGATTGGGCCGAACGCGTGCGCGGCCAGCTGACGTGGCTGGCCGCGCGCGACGCCGCCGTGATGCCGGCGCTGCCGATCGCCAGCGGCGGCTACGTGCTCGCGCTGCCGAACGCGCTGCACAAAGGCGGCGGCCTGCTGATCGGCGCGACGAGCCAGGTCGGCGACGACGACGATCGCGTGCGCAAGTCCGACCACGCGAGCAACCTCGAACGCGCGCGGCGGCTGCTCGGTCGCAGCGCGGCGCGCGACGGCGCCGCGCTGCACGGCCGCGTCGGCTGGCGCGTCGTCACGCGCGACCGCCTGCCGCTCGTCGGCGCCGTGCCCGATGTCGAGGCGCCGCTGCCGATGCGCCGCGATGCGCCCCGGCTGCTGCAACGACGCCCCGGCCTGTTCGTGCACACGGCACTCGGCTCGCGCGGCCTGACCACCGCCGCGCTCGGCGGCGAGCTGCTGGCGGCGCAAGTCTGCGGCGCGCCGTGGCCGCTCGAAGCCGATCTCGCCGACGCGATCGACCCGGCCCGCTGCGCCCTCAAAACAGCCCGGTGATGCGCCCGTCGTCGCCGACGTCGATGTTGCACGCCGAAGGCACTTTCGGCAGCCCCGGCATCGTCATGATGTCGCCGCAAATCATGACGACGAACTCGGCGCCGGCCGCCAGCCGCACCTCGCGAATCTGAATGACGTGGCCGCTCGGCGCGCCGCGCAGCAGCGGGTCGGTCGAAAACGAGTACTGCGTCTTCGCCACGCACACGGGGTAGTGGCCGTAGCCTTCGGCTTGCAGGCGCGTGATCTGCGCGCGCACCTTGGTCTCGGCGGCGATGTCGGCCGCGCCGTAAATCTGCGTCGCGATCGCCTTCATCTTCTCCCACAGCGTCTCGCTGTCGTCGTAGACGAACTTGAAGTCGCCCGGCACCTCGCACAGCCGCACCACCTCGCGCGCAAGATCGGCCGCGCCCGCGCCGCCTTCGGCCCAGTGCCGCGCCAGCACGACCTTGGCGCCGTGATGCGCCAGCTTCTTCATCAGCAGATCGATCTCGGCGTCGCTGTCTTCGCTGCGCTGGTTGATGGCGACGACGCACGACAGCCCGAAGTGGTTGCGGATGTTGTTGACGTGGCGTTCGAGATTGGCGATGCCACGCTCCAACGCGGCCGGGTCCGGCGTTGCCAAGTCCTTGACCTCGACGCCACCGTGGAACTTCAACGCGCGGATCGTCGCCACCAGCACCACCGCGTCGGGCCGCAGGCCGCTCTTGCGGCACTTGATGTCGATGAACTTCTCCGCGCCGAGGTCGGCGCCGAAACCGGCTTCGGTGACCACGTAGTCGGCCAGCTTCAACGCCGTTTTCGTTGCCAGCACCGAGTTGCAGCCGTGCGCGATGTTGGCGAACGGCCCGCCGTGGATGAAGGCCGGCGTGTGTTCGAGCGTCTGCACCAGGTTCGGCGCCAGTGCGTCCTTCAGCAGCGCCGTCATCGCACCCTGCGCCTTCAGGTCGCGCGCGCGGATCGGATGGCCTTCGCGCGTGCTGCCGCAGACGATGTTGCCCAGCCGCTGCTTCAGGTCGGCGAGCGAGGTGGCGAGGCAGAAGATCGCCATCACCTCCGAAGCGACGACGATGTCGAAGCCGTCTTCGCGCGGGAAGCCGTTGGCCGGGCCGCCGAGGCCGACGGTGGTGTCGCGCAGCGCGCGGTCGTTCATGTCCATGACGCGCCGCCACGTCACGCGGCGCAGGTCGAAGCCGAGCTCGTTGCCGTGATGGATGTGGTTGTCGACCATCGCCGCCAGCAGGTTGTTGGCCAGCGCGATGGCCGAAAAGTCGCCGGTGAAATGCAGGTTGATGTCTTCCATCGGCACCACCTGCGCCCGGCCACCACCGGCCGCGCCGCCCTTCATGCCGAACACCGGCCCGAGCGATGGTTCGCGCAGGCAGACCACCGTCTGCTTGCCGATGTGGTTCAGCGCATCGCCGAGGCCGACCGTCGTCGTCGTCTTGCCCTCGCCGGCCGGCGTCGGGCTGATCGCCGTCACCAGCACCAGCTTGCCGTTGGCGCGCTCCTTCGACGCCAACAGCGCCTGCACGAAATCGAGCGACACCTTGGCCTTGGTGCGGCCGTACGGTTGCAGCGCGTGTTCGGGAATGCCGAGCGTGGCGGCGATGGCGGTGATGGGTTGCGGCGTCGCCGCCTGCGCGATCTCGATGTCTGACTTCACGCGTACTCCAAGCGTTGCACACCCGCGGACGTTGCCAGCACACACACGCTCGCGCGATGCCGCGCGAAGATGCCGACCGAGACGATGCCCGGCCACTGGTTGATCTCGGCTTCCATCGCCGGCGGCTCGACGATCTGCAGGCCATGCACGTCGAGCAGCGGGTGGCCGTTGTCGGTGAGCACGCCTTCACGCAGCACCGCGCGGCCGCCGATGTCGGCGAAGCGGCGCACGAGGCGCTCGTGCGCCATGTCGATGAACTCCACCGGCAGCGGGAAGCGCCCGAGCACGTTGACCTGCTTGCTCTCGTCGGCGATGCAGATGAAGCGCTCGGCCAGGTCGGCGACGATCTTCTCGCGCGTCAGCGCCGCGCCGCCGCCCTTGATCATGAAGCCGCGGCGGTCGATCTCGTCGGCGCCGTCGATGTACACCGGCAGGCGGTCGATCTCGCCGGCGTCGAAGACGGCGATGCCGCGCGCCAGCAGCCGCTCCGTCGTCTGCGCCGAACTCGACACCGCGCCGACGATGCGGTCTCGCACATCGGCCAGCGCATCGATGAACTTGTTGACGGTGGAGCCGGTGCCGACGCCGATCACGCTGCCGGGCACCACGTACTCGAGCGCCGCGCGGCCGACCAGGGTCTTGAGTTCGTCTTGCGTCATGGTGAAAGCGAGCAGAGGTTGGGCAGTGAGCGCGATGGCAGCCGCTGCGAGAATGGCTGCCGATTATGTCGTTGGTGCCCTACGCCCTCACCCGCCCTTTTCTCTTCGGCCTCGATGCAGAGCGTGCGCATGACCTGACGCTGGCGGCGATCGAACACCTGCAGAACACACCGGCGCAGGCCTTCTGGCAGCAGCCGCGCGTGGCCGATCCGGTGAACGTCGCCGGCCTCG
>CADEEN010000063.1 GCA_902826345.1 uncultured Burkholderiales bacterium
TTGGCCGTGACCGGCCGTAGGTGTCCCCGTCCTCGAACGCCGCGCCGAACATCGCCAGCATGGCGCGCAGCGAGGCGACGTCGTCGCGGCCCAGAACCCGCACGTCGAAAGACGACGCGGCATCGCGCACACTCATGCCGAACTTCTCAAACCTCGAGCATGACGCCGAAGCCGCCGAAGAACATGCGCTGGCCATCGAACGGCATGTCGACGTTCTGCAGCCGCGGGTCCGCCATCGCCTTTTGCATGCCCTCGTCGCGCGCGCTGCGCGAGGCCCAGGCGATCCAGCCGAAGACGACCGTTTCGTCGTCCTCGCGCTTGACGGCCAGCGGAAACGACGTCACCTTGCCTTCGGGCACGTCGTCGCCCCAGCATTCGACGATCGACAACGCGCCATGCGCCTTGAACACCGCCGCGGTGATCTGCGCATGCTCGCGGTAGCGCGCCTGGTTGGCCGTCGGCACCGCGGCGATGAATGCATCGACATAGTTCATTTGTGGCAACTCCCGGTGATCAGCGATCGGTCTGCGGCTTGGGCCCGCCGTTGACGCCCCAGGGCACGCCGAAGCGGTCGGTGACCATGCCGAACGACTCGGCCCAGAAGGTGTCGCCGAGCGGCATCGTCACCTGGCCACCGTCGGCCAGCGCGTTGAAGATGCGCTGGCCCTCAGCCGCCGTGGGAAAGGTCAGCGCCAGCATCACGCCGTTGATGCCCTGGTGCGGCACGCCGGCCGGCACGTCGCCCGCCATCAACTCGAAATCCGGATGCACCAGGAAGGCATGCATGACCTTGTCGGCATGGCTGGGCGGCGTCGGCATGTCGCCGCAGGGCACATCGCCGTAGGTGATCAGCGCTTCGAGCTCGGCATCGAAGAGGCGGGCGTAGTACTTCATCGCTTCGGCGCAATTGCCGTCGAAGGACAGGTAGGCATGGAGCTTGGTGGTCATGGTGAAACGTCCTTGGTTGAGGGGACAGGGAAAGAAGAGAGGGCGACGAAGCCGTCATGCCGGGCTGGCCTCCTCCACCGGGCGGCTTTCATCCACATCGCGGGCCAACGCCATGCCGGCGCGAAAGCGCTCGAGGGCGGGCAACCGCGGTTCCGGCGCAATCACCATCGTCGAGCAGCGCAGCGCATAGCCCTGGCCGCGCACGGTGTCGATGCGCAGGCCGAACACGCGCTGCGATTGCAGGTGGCGGCGCAGCCGGTGCACGTAGGTGTTCACGGCCTCGACGGTGGCCTGCGAGCCCAGGCCCTGAAGGCGCCGGCGCAGATGCGCGCGCGACAGCACACGCTGCGGCGCCTCGAAGAATTCCTGCAGCAACGCGCCGAGCACGTGGGTCAGCGTGACGACGCGCCCCGGCCGGCGCAGCTCGCGCTGCATCGGGTCGAGCTCCCAGCCACCGACGGCCGGCAGCGCACCCGCGGGCGCACTCGCGGCCGGCGCCTCGCCGGCCAGCGGCGAGCGGCGCCGCAGCAGCGCCAGCACGCGGGCGCGCAGGCGGCGCGGGGTGATCGCACCGCCGATGTAGTCGTCGGCGCCCTGCTCCAGCGCCGCCACCTCGTCGTGCTCGTCGATGTGGCCCGAGGTGACGACGAGCATCGGGCAGCGCAGGCGTTGGCGCAGCGAGGCCACGCGCAGCGCCTCGGGTGGCTCGAGTTCGCGAGCCTCGACGACGGCGGCATCGAAGGCGATGTCGTCGCGCGTGCGAAACGCCTGATCGACGCCGGCGATCCACAGCGTGCGCACGCCGGTGCGCCGCAGCAACTCGCACAGCGCGCCGTCCGGCTGCACGCCACGGCCGATGAACAGCACCAGGCTGGCCGCCGTCGAGGGATCGGGGTGGCGGGGCGTTGCTGCTGCTGCGGTGTGTTGCTGGTGTTCGGTGGTCATCTTGTCGGAGCGATGCTAGGCCGATGGCGGCGTTGACGACAGGCCCACTGAGCTGTGTTCGCAGTGAGCCACTTTGTTTGGCCTCCTTGGTACGACGGTCAAGGGTGTCGGCTTTCGACACGTCGCAGCGCCAAGCAAATTCGCATTCAAGCCCGCAACGCAGCCACAGCAGGCACACCCTCACGAACGATGCAAGCCAACCGAGCGATCCCCTCGTCGATGTCCTCCAACTCGATCGCCCCATAGCCCAGCACCAGCGCCGGCGGCGCCGCCTGCGGCTGCGACCAGAAGCCGCGCCCCGCAAACAGGCGTACCGACTGCAACTGCGCCTGCCGCACGAGCTCGAACTCATCGACATCGCGCGACAGCTCGATCATCAGGTGCAGCCCGGCACTGATGCCGTGCACGCGATGCTCGAATCGGTGGCGCGCCAGCGCCGCCAGCACGGCGTCGCGGCGCCGGCGGTAGATGACGCGCATGCGGCGCAGATGGCGGTCGAGGTCGCCGTGCTCGATGAACCCGGCCAGCGCGATCTGCTCGATCGCCGACGCACCGCGATCGACGCGGCGCTTCAGCGCCGCCAGCGCCGTGGCCATCGGCGCAGGCGCGAGGATCCAGCCCAGCCGCAACGCCGGCGTCAGCGTCTTGCTGGCGGTGCCGACGTACAGCGTGTGCTCGCTGGCCTGCCCTTGCAAGGCGCCACAGGCCGGGCCGTCGTAGCGGAACTCGGCGTCGTAGTCGTCTTCGATGATCAACGCGCCGCGCTCGCGCGCCCAGGCCAGCAGACGCTCGCGCCGCAGCGGCGACAGCACGGCGCCCGTCGGGTACTGATGCGCCGGCGTGACGACGACCGCGTCTGCCGCCGTGGCGCGCAGCCGATCGACCTGCATGCCGTGGTCGTCAACGGCGATGCGGTGCGTCACAAGGCCGTGCGCGTTGATGTTCGTGCCCAGGCTCTCGAACGCCGGGTCTTCGATGGCGATGCAACGCGCGCCGCGCTCCTTCAACACGCGGCAGATCAAGTCCATCGCCTGCGTGAAGCCGCCGCAGACGAGCAAGCGCTCGGCCGCGCTGTCGCAACCGCGCGCGCGCGCCAGGTAGCGCGCGAGCGACGCGCGCAGCACCGGCGCGCCGCGGTGATCGGGGTAGCGAAAGGCGTCGGCACCGGCCGCCGCCATGCCGCGCCGCACCGCCGCCGTCCATGCGCTCCACGGAAAGCGCTGCGGGTCCGGCGAGCCGGGGCGAAAGTCGAAGCGCGGCAGGTCGCCTTGCTGCTGTGACGACACCTCGGCGACAGCGATGCCCACGCCGCGGCTGGCCACGCGCGTGCCCGAGCCGCGACGCGAGACGATCCAGCCTTCGGCCAGCAGTTGCTCGTAGGCCTCGACGACGAGGCCGCGCGACAGGCCGATCTCGCTGGCCAGCGTGCGCGTGGCCGGCAGTTGCAGGCCAGCGTGCAGGCGTTGCTCGCGGATCGCGCGGCGCAGTTGTTCTTCGAGTTGCGTGCGGATCGGCACACCGCAGAGGCGATCGATCGACAGCAGCAGGTCCAGGCTCTGCGGTGATTTCATCTTGCGGCCTTCCTTTGCCCAGTTTTTCGCCGACGACTAGCGCGACTCGCGGCGCAGGATCGCTTTCATGTCGCCCAGGCCGATCGGCGCCGACGTGTGCTCGTGGCCGATCTTCCAGCCGCCGTCGCCGTCGTTCCTCAGCCCCCAGGTCAGGCGGTTGTGCAACGAGCGCACCGCAATGCCCGTGTCCGACACCGCGGTGTACTTGACGACGGCGCTGAGCGTGGCAGCGCCGCCGCCCTCGAAGACCTGCACGTCGTCGAACGCGACGCTCACACGATCGGTGCCGAGCGATCCGAACCATTCCTCGAGCGCTTGCTGCCAGGACAGCGCGCCCTCGTACGACCACACGCCCCAGGTGTCGAAGACGCGCACGTCTTCTGTGTACAGCCCGACCAACGCCGCCGCATCCTTGTGCAGCACGCAGGTCTTGTAGGCCTCGACGATGCCGACTCTCCAATCCACCGTCATACCTTCGCCACCTTCCAGCGACCGCGCGAGAACAGCCACAGCGTGAACACGCCCACCGCTGTTTCCGAGACGAACACGGCCCAGAACACGCCGGAGTGGGCATGACCCATCGGCAACGCGAGCGCCCAGGCCAGCGGAATCTGGATCAGCCAGAAGAAGACGACATTGATCCATGTCGGCGTCATCGTGTCGCCGGCGCCGTTGAAGGCCTGCACGGCCACCATCCACCAGCCATAGACAAAGTACGAGTAGGCCAGGATCGACAGCCACTCGCCGCCGATGGCGATGACCGCCGCGTTGTCGGTGAACAGGCCGACGATCGCGTCGTGCCAGACGAAGAACGCCACCGACACGGCCAGCGTGAAGGCCATGTTCATCCAGCCGATGCGCCAGACCGCGGCCTCCGCGCGTGCCGGCTCCTTGGCCCCGAGGTTCTGGCCGACCAGCGTGGCTGCGGCGTTGGACATGCCCCAGGCCGGCATCAGCGTGAACATCATGATGCGAATCGCGATCGTCGCGCCGGCCACCGCCTCGGTCGACAGGCTGGCGAGGATGCGCATCAGGAAGATCCACGCCGTCATCGCGACGATCATCTGGCCGATGCCGCCGAGCGACGTGCGCGCGATGTTCCACATCGTTGCGCCGTGCCAGCGCAGGCTCGTGCCGACCAGGCGCAGATGCTGGCTGCCGCGCGCCAGGATCCACAGCTGCATCAGCACGCCGGCGCCGCGGCCGATGTTGGTGGCGATGGCTGCGCCCTCGATGCCCATCGCCGGGATCGGCCCGAAGCCGAAGATGAGGATCGGATCGAGCACGATGTTCAGCGCATTGGCCACCCACAGCACGTGCATCGCCTTGGCCGCGTCGCCGGCGCCGCGGAAGACGGCGTTGATGACGAACAGCAGCAGGATCACCACGTTGCCGCCGAGCATCCACTGCGTGTAGCGGTAGCCGTGCTCGATGGCCCAGGCGTCGGCGCCCATCAGGCGCAGCAGGTCCTGGGCCCAGAAGATGCCGGCGGCCGCAACGGGCAGCGAGACCAGCGCGGCCAGCAGGATCGCCTGCACGGCGGACAGCGCCGCCTCGTCGCCGCGCTGCTCGCCGACGCGCCGCGCGACGATCGCGGTGACCGCCATCGCCAGCCCCATCGCCACCGAGTAGAGCAGGAAGAGATAGGTCTCGGTCAGGCCGACCGTGGCCACCGCCGACGCGCCGAGCTGGGCGACGAAGAAGATGTCCACCACCGCGAAGGTCGATTCGAGCACCAGCTCCAGCATCATCGGGATGGCGAGCAGGAACACCGCGCGCTTCAACGGGATGCGCGTGTAGTCGGCGCCGCTGCCACGCAGTGCGGCGCGCAGGTCGGCCCACAGCGTCGGCGCCGTCGGCGGTGGCAGTGCGGATTCGGTCGAGCTCATGGGTGTCGCTCCGGCTGAGCCGAGATCAGCCGCGACGCGCCGCCACGATGGCGGCATGCGCGTTGGCCATGGTGAACCCGGCTGCGAGCACCGCGCTCGCAGCGACGAGCAGACTGATGGTCAGGGGGTTGAAGCGCTGCATGTCGATGTCGCCTTCGAGCGTGGGCTGTGTATCCGTACGACGATCGATCGATGCCGGAATCGACATCGTCAGCGCGTCGTGGTCAGCGCCGTGCCCTCGTTCAGGTACTGCCCCGGATGCACGTCGGCCAGGCCGATCCGCGCGCGAAACGGCACGCGAATCGTCTTGCGCGCGATCACCGCCTGCGTGCGCGCGATCTGCGCCAGCGTCACGTCGCGCTCGGCGCGCACGCGATCGACCTCGACATCGGTGCTCGCGTTGTGCTCGCGCAGACGCTCGTTGCGCAACGTCACCGAGCGCAGCGCCAGCACGGTGCCGATGGCGGTGCTGCTCTCGCGGTGCTCGCTTGCCCGCGCCACGACGGCGCTCACCGCCTCGGCCGGTTCGGCCGCCGGCGGCGCGCCGGCTGCCTCGTCCAACGTCGACACCTTCCAGCTCGCAATGCTGGCGCCGACGGCGAGCAGGCTGGCCGGCAAGGCGCCCGAGGTGATCCAGGTTTTCATCATGGTGTGGGTCTCCTTCTTTCTCTCTCAGCCGTGCCAGAAGCACTCGTGCGTGTCCTGCCGCGCGCTTTCGGGGTCGAGGCCGATGTCGGCCAGCGTGCGAGCGTCCATCGCCCGCAGCTCCGAGCGCATGCGGGCACGCCGGCGACAGCGCTGCCAGACAGCGTGCAAGCCGTGCGCATCGAACCCGCCGTCGCCGGCGCGGTTCGCGCCGACGAGCGTGGGGGCGTCGATCGAGGTGTCCATGGTCGCGAGCGTGAGTGCGGCCGGCGTCGATTCGATGCCAGCCGTGCTACCGATGAAACATGCGGGTCACCGACCGCGTGCGTGCACGGCAAGCAGCGCGCAGCCGGCGGACGCGCAGCGGACGCGGCAACGCGACAGTGCTTGCCTGAACTCACTTGCCCGATTGCCATGACAACGCCCCCACGCCTGCACATCGCCAGCCGAGCGCTCGCGGCCCTGCTCGTGCTCTGCCTGCACGCGCCGCTGTGGACACACGCCCTCGGTGTCGCCAACGAGGCGAACCTGCCCGAGCCCGGTGAGGTGTCACCGCGCCGCGTGCATTGAAAAAACCGAACATCCGATGACCACCGCATCCAACACCTTGCGCGTCGCGCGGTTGCGCCTGCCTGATGGCCTGCATCTCGAGTACGCCGAACAGGGCCGACGCGGCGGCACGAGCGTGCTGCTGCTGCACGGCATCACCGACAGCTGGCGCTCCTTCGAGCCGGTGCTGCCGCATCTGCCCAGCGACTGGCACGTGCTCGCGCTGACGCAGCGCGGCCACGGCGGCTCCGACAAGCCGTCGGGGCCGTACCGCAGGCGCGACTTCGCCGACGATGCAGCCGCCTTCGCGGACGCGCTCGGCGTGTCGCGGCTCGTCGTCGTCGGCCACTCTATGGGGGCGGCCAACGCGATGCGGCTGGCCATCGACCACGCCGGTCTCGTGCGCGGCGTCGTTGCGGCCGGGGCCTTCGCCAGCGTCGGTGACAAGCCGGAGCTGGCGGCTTTCGTGCGCGAGCAGATCGCACCGCTCGTGGACCCGATCCCGCGTGCACTGGCACAGGCCTTCCAGCAAGACACGCTGGCGCGCCCGCCGGCGCCGGGCCTGCTCGATGCGATGGTCGACGAGAGCCTGCGCGTGCCGGCGCGGGTGTGGCGCGCGGCCTTCGCGCAATTGCTGGCCGACGACTTCAGCGCCGAGCTGGCGCAGATCGCGGCGCCGACGCTGTTGCTGCAGGGCGCAGCCGACGCCCTCGTGCCCGCCACCGACACCGAGCGCCTGCTGCGCGCGCTGCCGCGGGTCCACGCATCGGTCTGGCCCGGCGCGGGCCAGACCGATGCACTGGGAAGAGCCGGTGCGTTTTGCCAGCGAGCTGGTGCGCTTCGTCCACGCGCTGGGCGCCTGACGATGCCGGGCGCGCTACCGCTGAAACGCGCAGGTCATCGAACTGCGGCTTGCCGGCGCAACAGTACGAGCCCTGTGCACGACCCATTTGCACTGACCCCTTCATTCACCCGTTCACGTCAAGGAGCTCTTCATGAAGACACGCAAACTGATGCTGCTGGTCGCCGCCGTCGTCGGCGCCGGCACGGCGCTGGCGCAGTCGCCGCAAGCGCCGACACGCGCCGAAGTGCACGCCGAGGCCGTCGCCGCCAACCAGGCCGGCGAGATCCGCGTCGGCGACATGGCCGTGCTGCACGATCAACTGTCGCCGGCGGCGTCGCCACGCAGCCGCGCCGCGGTCCAGGCCGAAGCCGTCGTGGCGAACCAGGCGCGCGCCGGCCGCGTGACCTACGGCGACAGCCCGATGCTCGACGCGCTGCGCGCGACGTCATCGACGCTGTCGCGCGTGCAGGTGCGCGCCGAGGCGATCGAAGCGCGGCGCCTCGGCCTCGTCACCTACGGCGAACGCGACGAGCCGCGCCTGCCGACGCCGGCGCAGGCGGAGTCGATCCGCCAGGCCGGGCTGCGCGCGATCGGCATGGAGAACGTGGCGCAACGTCGCTGACGCTGCACGCCGCGGCGTGTCAGTGGCGCAGGGCTGCCGCCACGCTGCGCGCGATCTCGCGCGCCACCAGCGGCTTGCCGAGCACGTCGTGGATGCCGGCCTGGCGCGCCCGCGCCAGCAGCGACGGCGAGACGTAGCCCGTCATCATCAGCACCGGCACGTCGGGGCGGATCTTGCGGATCTCGCGCACCAGCTCCGAGCCGGTCATCTCGGGCATCGATTCGTCGGTGACGACGATGTCGAATCGCCGCGGCGTCAGGCGAAAAGACTCCAGCGCCGCGGTGCTCGACGTGAAGCCCACCGCTTCGTAGCCGAGCCCGGCCATCATCTCCTCGCCCAGGCGTACCAGCGCCTCTTCGTCGTCGATCAGCAGCACGGTCTCGCCGCGGCCGGGCGTCGGCGCCTCGTCGGGCGGCTTCGCCGGCTGCACTTCGCCGCAGCACGGCAGGTACACCGTCATCGTCGAGCCGCGCCCGACTTCGCTCGCCACCTCGATGCCACCGCCGAGGTCGGTGACGATGCCATGCACCAGCGACAAACCGAGGCCTGTGCCGACGCCGATTTCCTTGGTGGTGAAGAACGGATCGAACATGTGCTCGAGCACGCGCGGCGCGATGCCCACGCCGCTGTCGGCAACCGTCAGCACGACGTAGCGGCCCGCTGCGAGCACGCTGGTGCTGACGCTGCGCGCCTCGGCGAGGTCGCGGCAGGACAGCGTCACGTCGAGCGTGCCGCCGCGCGGCGACGCGCCCATCGCCTGCGCGGCGTTGGCGCACAGGTTCATCACCACCTGGTGGATCTGCGTCGCATCGCCGAGCACGGCGGCGTGGCCGCTGCCGAGTTCGCGCCGCAGGCGCACGCGCGGCGGCAGCGAGGCGAGCGCCAGGTCGAGCGCTTCGGCAACCACCGACTGCACATGCACCGGCACGCGCTCGCCCATGCCGCTGCGCGAGAAGGCGAGGATGCGTTCGACCAGCGACTTGGCGCGCATCGCCGCGCGCATCGTGGCGTCGATGTGGCGCTTCATCGGCGTGGCCGCGGGCGCTTCCTTCTGCACCATCTCGCCGTAGCCGACGATCGCGGCCAGGATGTTGTTGAAGTCGTGCGCGATGCCGCCGGCCAGCGTGCCCATCGCCTCCAGCCGCTGCGCCTGGCGCAGTTGCTGTTCGAGGCGCTCGCGCTCGGCCTCGGCGCGCTTGCGGCCGGTGATGTCTTCCATCGAGCCGGCCATGCGGTACGGCTTGCCCTGCGCATCGCGCACCGCGACGCCGCGCTGGCGATACCAGTGCCACTCGCCGCCGTGGTGGCGCAGGCGGTACTCCACCGTCATGTGTTGCGTCTGGCCGCGCAGGTGCGCCGAGACCGCGGCGCGCAGTTGCGCCACATCGTCCGGGTGGTACTCGGTGGCGTCGATCCACTCGCGGCGCGGGCGCAGCGCCTCGCCCACCGTCTGCCACAGCAGCTCCTGGCAGCGCGCCGACAGGAAAAGCATGTCGCTCGTCATGTCCCAGTCCCACAGGCCTTCGGTGGAGCCGAGCACGGCGAGTTCGTAGCGCTCTTCGGAGCGGCGCAGCGCTTCTTCGGCGTGCTTGCGCCGCGTGATCTCGACCGTGGCGCCGGCCATGCGCGTGGGCCGGCCGTCGGCGTCGCGCACGCATTGCGCGCGCGTGTGCAGCCAGCGGATCTCGCCGCTCGCCGGATCGACGATGCGGTACTCGTTGTCGATGCGTTCGGAGCGCCCGCCGAGGTGGTCGGCCATCGCCTGATGCACGCGCTCGCGGTCCTCGGCGTGCATCGGGATGCGGGCGATGAACTCGGTGCGCGTCGGCAGCTCGAGTCCTTGCGGGATGCACAGCAGTTCGCGCAGCGTCGGCGAGGCGTAGATCTCGTCGCTCTCCAGGTTCCACACCCAATGGCCTTCGTTCGAGCCGGTCATCGCCAGCGCGTAGCGTTCCTCGGACAGGCGCAGCGCATCCTCGGCGCGCTTTTGCGCGTCGATGTCGGTCACCGAGCCCGCCATGCGCTGCGGTTGGCCCGCGGCGTCGCAGACGCAGACGGCGCGCACGCGGATCCAGCGGTGCGCGCCGTCGTCGTGGCGCACGCGGTATTCGCACTCGTAGGCCGGCGTCGCGCCGGCGAGGTGCTGATGGATCGCGTCGGCGCGGCGCGGCGCGTCTTCCGGGTGCACGCGCAGGCTCGTCAGCAGCTCCGGCAGGGGTTGCAGCTCGGGCCCCGGCGGCAGGCCCTGCAGCTCGCGTGCGCGTGCCGATTCGAAAGCCTGCTCACGCTCGAAGTCCCATTCCCAGATGCCGTCGTCGGAGCCGGACACCGCGAGTTCGTAGCGGCTCTCTGATTCGCGCAGCGAGGCCTCGGCGCGCTTCAAGGCGTCGATGTCGGCGATCGATCCGGCCAGCCGCAGCGGCCGACCCTCGGCGTCGCGCACGCACAGGCCGCGCACGCGCACCCAACGGTAGTGCGCCTGCTGGCCTTCGCCATGCATCACGCGGTAGTCGCCTTCGTAGGCGGGCGCGCGGCCCAGCAGGTGCGCGTCGAGCGCGGCCTGGCGGCGCGGCACGTCCTCGGGGTGCAACCGCAGCGCGCCGAACCACTGCGCCATCGTCTGCACTTCGGGCCCCGGCGCCAGGCCCATCAACTCGCGCGCGCGCGGCGAGGCGAAGACCGTGTCCTTGACGTAGTCCCAATCCCAGATGCCGTCGTCCGAGCCCGCGACCGCGAGCGCGAAGCGGTCGCGCGCGGCGTCGAGCCGGCGGAACTGGCGCGCGATGATCGCCAGCAGCAACACCGCCAGCGCCGCCAGCGCCAGCGTGCGCAGCGCCGCGCCGGCGGCCTGCAGGCCCCAGTCGCCGAGCACCGCGTCGGCGTCGCGCGAGACGATGACATCGACCGGATAGCCCGCGACCGGCTGCATCGCGACGTAGCGATCGACGCCGTCGATCGGGCTCGGCAGCCGCACCGGCGCAGCGCCATCGGCGCGCGGCGCCGCCAGCACCTCGCGCGACGACGGCTCGAAGCGCTGGCCCACCGCGCCGGGCTGCAGCGGATAGCGCGCCAGCAGCGCGCCGCCGTGATGCATCAGCGTCACCCGGGTGCCGGCTTCGAGCTTGATGTCGCGATAGAAGTCGGTGAAGTAGTCGATGCGCAGGCGAGCGCCGACGGTGCCGGCGAACGCGCCATCGGGCGTTTCGAGGCGGCGGCCGGCCGGGATCATCCACTCGCCGTCGCTCGGGCTTTGCACCGGCGCGCCGAGCCAGAAGCCGGCATCGGCGCGCTCGCGCGCGACGCGAAAGGCCTCGAAATGCGCGATGCTGGTGTGCGTGCGCGCTGGCAGCCACGACAGCGCCAGCGCGTCGCCGTTGCGGTCGTGCACCGCCAGGCCCTTGATCTGCGCCAGCCCGACCGACTGGTCGCGCAGCTAGGCATGCAGCGCTTCGGGCGACATCTCGCGCAACGTGCCGCTGCGGTGCTGCTCGGCGATGTGGCGCAGCGCGATCTCCACCGCCTGCAGGCCGCGCGCGGTGTGCTCGGCGAGGATGCGGGCCTTGCCGTCGAGTTCCTGCGCGGTGTCGGCCAGCGTGGCGCGGTACGAGCGCACCGTGTCGAAGACGGCGAACGCGAGCACGGCCGCGATCAGCAGCGCGCCGGCCCAGGCCACGCTGCGCCGGCCCCAGGGCGTGCGCAGCGCTATCGCCTCAAGGCCCACGCTCGGAGGGCGGCGGGCGCGCCAGCCGCCGCACCGCACCGATCAGGGCCTCGCGCGACACCGGCTTGGGCAGCACGCCGGCCACGCCGAGCGACTCGGCGCAGGGACCGCAGCAGCCGACGTTGGCGAACACGGTGGACGAGATCACGACCAGCGGCACGCCCGGGTACTCCTGGCGCACGGCCTGCAGCGCATCGGGCGACCCCGCGCGCGGAAAGGGCAGATCGACCACCACCAGGTCGAGCCCGTCGACGGCGCCGGGGGCCTCGTCGTTCGCGGCCTCCAGCACCTGCCAGCCATCGGCGTCGAGCCATTCACAGATCATCGACTGCGTCAGGTCGTCGCTGTCGAGCACGAGGACACGGGGCGGGAACGGCATGCTGCGGATTGTGCGTTCGGCAAGCGTCCGCGGCATCACCACCGCATTACGTTTGAAATGCGCAGGGTGGTGCCCTGCGCGCCGTGCGTTGCTAGCATTGCGCGCTCGAATCCATCGCCATGAACACGCTCTCCGTGCAACCTGCCTCGACCCATCAATCGCATGTGGTGGCGCTCGACGACGACGCCGAGTTGCGCGAGATGGTCAGCGGCTACCTCGCCGGCCACAACCTGCGCGTGACGGCGGTGGCCTCGGGGCGCGAGCTCGACGACACGCTGGCGCGCGAAGCGGTCGATCTGCTGCTGCTCGACCTGAACCTCGACGGCGAGGACGGCCTGCAGATCGCCAAACGCCTGCGTGAGACGACCGCGATGCCGATCCTGATGCTCAGCGGCCGCAGCGACGAGGTCGATCGTGTGCTCGGGCTCGAGCTCGGCGCCGACGACTACCTGACCAAGCCCTTCAGCCCGCGCGAGTTGCTGGCGCGCGTGCGCGCGCTGCTGCGCCGCGTGGCGGTGCAATCGACGGTGGCCGACGCGATCGCGCGCGTGCGCATCTACCGCTTCGGCACCTGGGAGCTGAACATCGGGCTGCGCAAGCTGCGCCCGCTGCCGTCGGGCGAGACGGTGGACCTGACGCGCAGCGAGTTCAGCCTGCTGACGGCGCTGCTGTCGGCGCCGCGGCGCGTGCTCTCGCGCGACGACCTGCTCGATCTCTCGCGGCTGCACAACGCCGAGGTCTACGACCGCTCGATCGACGTGCAGATCCTGCGCCTGCGCCGCAAGATCGAGCCCGACCCGGCGCACCCGACCTACATCCGCACTGAACGCGGCGTCGGCTATCTGCTCGACGCCGACGTCAAAGTGCTGCGTTGATCAGCTGGCTCGACGCGTCGGCGCGAGCAATCACTTCGTATCGACGACGCAGCGACGCTTGACGGTGTCGCCGCTGAGCGCCTTCACCTTGCGCCAGCCTGCAGCGGCGCATGGATCTGACCCGCGTTCGTCAGTGGCCGCTCTACTGTCATGCGCTTGTAACTTCGGCGTCTCTTTTGCTGCGCAGGGCTTGCTGCGCAGCGGCTGTTCACGCAGGATCGTGGCTCGCCGCACTCCATCGGTTGCTCAGCGCAGAAAGCAGTCATCTCCATGAAAACGCTCGCCCACGCCGCTTATCTCGATTCTTCGTTCGGCGCCGTCAGTGAGTTGCCGCATGCCGGCAGTCCGCTCGAGAACCCGTTCGTCTACGACGACGCGGCACGCGAGATCAAGCAGCTGGCTGATCGCGGTCTGGTGGAAATCATTTCCGAGCGCACGCGCCAGATGGCCGACGAGCAACTGATCGCGCACCTGAGTTTCAAGCGCCTTCGCTGAAGGCGTTGTTGCGCGCGCGCCGCGCCGCGGCCCGTTTTCACGCGTCCGTCATGGCGGCGCTCCACCATGGGCAACCATGGTCCCGCGCCCCGAGTTCATGGACGCCCACGACGAAGACGCCGTGGGCAGGTTGCACGTGCGCACGGTCTGGATCTCCGATCTGCACCTCGGCACGCCGGGCTGCCAGGCGCAGGCCCTGCTCGACTTCCTGCGCGATGTGCAGTGCGAGACGCTGTACCTCGTCGGCGACATCATCGACGGCTGGCAACTGCGCCGCTCGTGGTACTGGCCGCAGGCGCACAACGACGTCGTGCAGAAGCTGCTGCGCAAGGCGC
>CADEEN010000064.1 GCA_902826345.1 uncultured Burkholderiales bacterium
CCAGGTCTTCCCGGCGAGTTCGCTCGGCAAGGAGACCGACATCAACCAGGGCATGCAGCTCGGCACGGTGGACATGATCATCAGCGGGCCGTCTTTCGCGGCGCGCTCGTACCCGCGGCTGGGCATCGCCTACTACCCGTTCATCTTCCGCGACGGTGATCACCTGCTGGCCTACAGCAAGAGCCCGGTGTTCAAGGAAATGGTGGATGGCTTCCGTGAGAAGACCGGCATCCAGATCCTCGCCTACACCTACTACGGCGCGCGCCAGACGACGAGCAAGGCGGCGTTCACCGATTGCGCCGGCATGAAAGGCCTGAAGATCCGCGTGCCTGACGTGCCGAGCTACCGCGCCACGCCCGAGGCCTGCGGCGCGAATCCGACGCCGATCGCCTTTGCCGAGGTCTATCTGGCGCTGCAGAACGGCACGGTCGATGCGCAGGAGAACCCGCTGACCACCATCGAGGCGAAGAAGTTTTACGAGGTGCAGAAGCACATCATGATGACCAGCCACATCGTCGATGGCCTGACGACGCAGGTGGCGCCGCACGTCTGGAGCAAGCTCTCCGACGCCGAGAAGAAGGTCTTCTCCGACGTGGCGCTCGAAGCCGCTGCGCGCGCTTCGGCGCAGATCAAGAAGCGCGAGGCCGAGCTGGTGGACGAGTTCAAGAAGAAGGGCATCACGATCAATGCCGTGAACCGGCAGAGTTTTGTCGATGCGGTGTTGAAGACGAAGACGGTCGAGAGCATGGGCTTCGACAAGAAGGACTACGACCGCATCGTCGCGATCAAGTGATGGACATCGACGCCGGCCCGAAGGTGATGGGCGACGACGGCGAGTTCCACGCCGTCGATGAAGCCATCGACCTGAGCAAGACGCCGCCCGAGGCCTGGGTTTCGGTGCTGCTGTTCTGGGCCCTGGCCGGCGTCGTCTTCACGCAGTTCTTCACGCGCTACTTCCTCAACAACTCGGCGTCGTGGACCGAGGAGATCGCGCGCTACCTGCTGATCGGCGTGGTCTTCGTCGGCGCGTCGATCGGCGTGGCGAAGAACAACCACATCCAGGTCGATCTGCTGTACCGCTACGTGCCGGCGAAGATGGGGCGCGTGATGGCGATCGCGGTGGACTGGATCCGCATCGCCTTCTTCGCCTCGATGACGTACTTCACCGTGTTGATGATGCAGAAGATGGGCAACTACCAGATGACGATCGTCGACCTGCCGATGAACATCGTCTACGGCGTGGTGCTGTTCGGCTTCGCCGCGATGGCCGTGCGCTCGGTGTGGGTGGCGAAGGTGCATTGGCAGCGTGGCTACACGGTGCTCGAGCGGCCGGAGAGCCACATGGAGGACAGGTAGCCGCGCATGCTGAAGTTCCTCTTCCTCTTCCTGATGGCCGGCGGCATTCCGGTGGCCATCGCGATGGCGGGCTCGTCGCTGCTCTACATCTTCTTCAGCGGCAACCTGCCGCCGTTCGCGGTGGTGCACCGCATGATCGGCGGCATCGACAGCTTTCCGCTGCTGGCGGTGCCGTTCTTCATCCTCGCCGGCAACCTGATGAACAACGCCGGCATCACCAACCGCATCTACAACTTTGCGTTGGCGCTGGTGGGTTGGTTGAAGGGCGGCCTCGGCCACGTCAACGTCGTTGGCTCGGTGATCTTCGCCGGCATGAGCGGCACCGCGATCGCCGATGCGGCGGGCCTGGGCACGGTCGAGATCAAGGCGATGAAGGACCACGGCTACGCAACCGAGTTCGCCGTCGGCGTCACCGCGGCCAGCGCCACGCTGGGGCCGATCATTCCGCCGTCGTTGCCCTTCGTCATCTACGCGATGATGGCCAACGTCTCGGTCGGCGCGCTGTTCCTGGCCGGCATCCTGCCCGGCGTGCTGATGGCGCTCTTGATGATGGTCACGGTGGCGTACTTCGCGCACAAGAACAACTGGGGCGGCGACGTCAAGTTTTCGGCCTCGCGCGTCGGCCGCGCGCTGATCGAGTTGGCCGTCGTCATCGTCTGGCCGCTGGCCACCTGGGCGCTGGTCAACAAGCTCGGCCTGCCGGCGCGCGCGGTGGTCTTCGGTGCGATCGTCTCGCTGTTCGTCTGCGACCGCTTGTTCAAGTGGCAGGCCGTGCTGCCGATCATGACGCCGGTGCTCTTGATCGGCGGCATGACGACGGGCCTGTTCACGCCCACCGAAGGCGCGATCGCCGCGAGCGCCTGGGCGCTGTTCCTCGGCCTGGTCTGGTACCGCACGATGAATGTGAAGATGTTCGTCAAGGTCAGCCTCGACACGGTGGAGACAACGGCCACGGTGATGTTCATCGTGGCCGCCGCATCGATCTTCGGCTGGATGCTGACGGCCACCGGTATCACCGCTGCGCTCGCGCAATGGGTGCTCGGTTTCACCAAGGAAGCCTGGGTGTTCCTGCTGCTGGCGAACCTGCTGATGCTGTTCGTCGGCTGCTTTCTGGAACCCACCGCGGCGATCACCATCCTCGTGCCGCTGCTGCTGCCGATCGCCACGCAGCTCGGCGTCGATCCGGTGCACTTCGGACTGGTGATGGTTCTGAACCTGATGATCGGCCTGCTGCACCCGCCGATGGGCATGGTGCTGTTCGTGTTGGCGCGGGTGGCGAAGCTGAGTGTCGAGCGCACGACGATGGCGATCTTGCCGTGGCTGTTTCCGCTGCTGGCGAGTCTGGTGATCCTGACCTACGTGCCGCAGATCGTGTTGTGGTTGCCGAGGACGATGGGGCTCTAGGACCGTGGCGAGGATCACCGCCGTCGATGTCTGGCGCATCGACCTGCCACCCCCGGTGCCGCGCAGCGACGCGATCCAGTCCTTCGTCGTGCAGGAAACGCCGATGGTGCGCATCACATGCGACGATGGCGGCGAGGGCGTCGGCTACAGCTACACGATCGGCACGGGAGGATCGTCGGTCGTCGCGCTGCTGCGAGACCACCTTGCGCCGAAACTGATCGGCCGCGACCCGGCGTGTATCGAAGCCATCTGGCGCGACCTGCTGTTCGCGACGCATGCCACCAGCGTCGGCGCGATCACGAGCCTTGCACTGGCCGCCATCGACACCGCGTTGTGGGACTGGCGCTGCAAGCGCGACGAGCAGCCGCTGTGGAAGGCTGCGGGCGGCGCGAAGCAGCGCACGCCGGTGTACACGACCGAAGGCGGCTGGCTGCACTTGGACACCGAGACCATCGTGCGCGAAACCGTCGCCGCCAAAGAAGCCGGCTTCCAGGGCGCGAAGATCAAGGTCGGCCTGCCGCGCGTGGCCGACGACGTGGCGCGTTTGCGCGCGGTGCGCCAAGCGGTCGGTGACGGATTCGAAATCATGGTCGATGCCAACCAATGCTTCACGCTGTCCGAAGCGCTGCGCCGCGCGGCCGCTTATGCCGAGCTCGGCATCGCCTGGTTCGAAGAGCCGCTGCCGGCCGACGACATCACCGGGCATGCGCGATTGGCGGCCTCGACGCCGGTGCCGATCGCCGTCGGCGAATCGCTGTACTCGCCGAGCCAGTTCGCGGCCTACATCCAGCAGGGCGCGTGCAGCGTCGTGCAGGTGGACGTGGCGCGCATCGGCGGCATCACGCCGTGGCTGAAGGTGGCGCATCTGGCCGAGTGCCACAACCTGATGGTCGCGCCGCACTTTTTGATGGAGCTGCACGTCAGTCTTGCCGCGGCGAGCCCGCCAGCGCGCTGGGTGGAGTACATCCCGCAACTCGACGCAGTGGCCGACTCGCGCGTGCTCATCGCTGCGGGCGAGGCCGTCGCACCCGATGCACCGGGTCTGGGCATCGATTGGCGCTGGAGCGAGATCGAGCGGCGCACGATCGATCTGCGCCGCATTCATTGAGAGACACCGCCATGAGCTCGCCCACCATCCGCATCCACCCGCGCGACAACGTCGTCATCGCACGCACGCAACTGCTCGGCGGCACGGCGATCGCCGACGAAGGCATCACGATCGCCGGCCTGGTGCCGCCCGGCCACAAGATCGCGACGAAGGCAATTGCCGCCGGCGACGACGTGCGCCGCTACGACCAGATCATCGGCCACGCGACGCAGGCCATCACGCCCGGCCAGCACGTGCACACGCACAACCTCGAGTTTGCCGACTTTGCGCGCACGCATGAACCCGGCGCGGGGGCGAGTCAAACCGCTTACGCGAATCCGCCTGCGACCTTCGACGGCATCGTGCGCGCCGACGGCCGCATCGCCACGCGCAACTACATCGGCGTGCTGACCAGCGTCAACTGCTCGGCCACTGCGGCGCGCGCGATTGCCGACCAGTTCCGGCGCGACATCCACCCCGAGATGTTGATGCCGTTTCCGAACGTCGATGGTGTCGTCGCGCTGACGCATGGCATGGGCTGCGCGACCGACAGCGAAGGCGAAGAGTTGCGCGTGCTGCGGCGTACGCTCGGCGGCTATGCCAAGCATCCGAACTTCCATGCTGTGCTCGTCGTCGGCCTGGGCTGCGAGACGAACCAGATTCAAGGCCTCGTCGCGCAGGAGGGCCTTCAAGAAGGCGCGCGCATGGTCACCTTCAACATCCAGGACACGGGTGGCACGGCGAAGACGGTGGCGCGCGGCGTTGAGCTGATCAAACAGTTGCTGCCCGACGCGAATCGCGTGAAGCGTCAGCCGGTGCCGGCCAGCCACATCACCGTCGGCCTGCAATGCGGCGGCAGCGACGGCTACTCCGGCATCAGCGCCAACCCCGCGCTCGGCGCGGCGATCGACCGTTTGGTGCGCCACGGCGGCACCGGCATCCTCTCCGAAACGCCCGAGGTCTACGGCGGCGAGCACCTGCTGACGCGGCGCGCGGTGAGCAAACAAGTCGCCGACAAGCTGCTCGCGCGCATCCGCTGGTGGGAGCAGTACACCGCGCGCAACGGCATGCGCATGGACAACAACCCGTCGGCCGGCAACAAGGCGGGCGGGCTGACGACGATCCTCGAAAAAAGCCTCGGCGCGATCGCCAAGAGCGGCACGACGAACCTCGTCGATGTGGTCGAGTTCGCGCAAGCCGTCACCGCGCGCGGCCTCGTCTTCATGGACACGCCCGGCTACGACCCGGTGAGCGCGACGGGCCAGGTGGCCGGCGGCGCCAACATGATCTGCTTCACGACCGGCCGCGGCTCGGCCTACGGCTGCGCGCCGAGCCCCTCGCTGAAGTTCTCGACCAACACGGCGCTGTGGAAGAAGCAGGAAGACGACATCGACCTGGATTGCGGCGGCATCGTCGATGGCGCGGACTCGGTCGATGCCTGCGGCGAACGCATCTTCCGGTTGATCCTCGACACGGCGTCAGGGCGCAAGACGAAGAGCGAGCTGCATGGCTACGGGCAGAACGAGTTCGTGCCTTGGCAGCTGGGGGCGGTGATGTGAGCGAGAGGCTGCAGGGCAAGCCAGGGCGCGTTTTCGGGTTGACGATGGTTTTGCTACTTCTCGCCATGGCGATCGCGGTCGTTTTCCTTGCGCCGCTCGAAGCGTTGGGCCGCAATGGAGGGAGAGGCAGCCGCAGCGGCGACATGCTCCTCGGATGGGTGCTGTTGTTTGGTGAACCGATCGCGCGCGCGATTCTCGGCACGGTGTTCGTCGGGGTTGCGTGGCTCTTCTTCAAGAGGGCGAGAGAGTGATGGGCTACTCGGCGACAAGCGGGCTTTTGCCCGCCTACGGTCGCGCAGGGCTTCGACAAGCTCAGCCCGACCCTTCGACTTTGCTCAGGGCGAACGGCTTTGGGTTTGGGGCCTCAGCCGCGCAGCGTCCGATTGAACAACGCCAGCGTCCGTCCCCACGCCTGCCCCGCCGACTTCTCGTCGTACCTCGGCGTCGTGTCGTTGTTGAAACCATGCTGGGCGCCGGCGTAGATGAAGGCCGAGTGCTTGACGCCGGCCGCCTTCAGCGCCGCTTCGTACGGCGGCCACTGCACGTTGATGCGCTCGTCGTCTTCGGCGAAGACGAGCATCAGCTCGGCCTTGATCTTGGGCGCATCGGCCAGCGGTGCGGCGGCGCCGTAGAACGGCACGCCGGCGATCAGTTCGGGCGAGCGCGTGGCGATGTAGTTGACGATGCCGCCGCCGTAGCAGAAGCCCACCGCGCCGAGCTTGCCGTTGCCGCCGCTGATCTTGCTCGTGTACGCCGCCGCGGCGACGAAATCCTCGCGCGCCTTGGCCTGGTCGATCTTGGCGAAGACCTCGCGCGCCTTGTCTTCGTTGCCGGGGTAGCCGCCGACGCTGGTCAGCAGGTCCGGCGCGACGGCGATGAAGTTGTCGGTGGCCAAGCGGCGTGCGATGTCTTCGATGTGCGGGTTCAGGCCACGGTTCTCGTGGATCACGAGCACCACGGGCAGCGCGCCCGAAGCCCGCGCCGGCCGCGCCACCAGCGCGTTGATCTTGCCGTGGCCGGCGGTGGACGGAATATCGACGCGCTCGGTCTTGATGCGCGCATCGTTCGGCGGCACCTTCTGGCCGTAGGCAAAGTCAGGCGACAGCGCCGCGAGCAGGCCCACCGCCGTCGTGCCGCTGATCGCTGCGTAGCGCGAGCTCTTGTCGAGAAAGCCGCGCCGGTCGAGCGCGCCGTGCACGTACTGGTCGAACAGCTTCAGCACTTCAGGGTGGAAGTCGGCGGCGGTCAGGCGCGCAGGTTTCGGATGATTCATCGCGGCGGGCTCCAACGTGTTGTCGAGAGACGAGACGCGCTTTGTAGTCCGATCGCAATACCCGAGCAATCAAGATGAAGATCACGTCCGCCAAAGTCATCGTCTGCTGCCCCGGCCGCAACTTCGTCACGTTGAAGATCGAGACCGATCAGGGGCTCAGCGGCCTCGGCGACGCGTCGCTCAACGGCCGCGAACTCGCTGTCGCGAGTTACCTCACCGACCACGTCATCCCGTGCCTGATCGGCCGCGACGCTCACCAGATCGAAGACATCTGGCAGTACCTGTATCGCGGCGCGTACTGGCGGCGCGGGCCGGTGACGATGAGCGCGATCGCCGCGGTGGACACGGCGCTGTGGGACATCAAGGCCAAGGCCGCGGGCATGCCGCTGTATCAATTGTTGGGCGGAGCAAGCCGCGAGCGCGTGATGGTGTACGGGCATGCGAACGGTGCCGACATCGCTTCGACCGTCGATGAAGTGCTGCGCTACCGAGCGCTGGGCTACCTCGCCATCCGCGCACAAAGCGGTGTGCCGGGGCTGAACAAGGTCTATGGCGTCGGCCGCGGTGCCATGCAGTACGAGCCGGCTGAAGTAGGCCTGCCGTCGGAGCACGATTGGGACACGGGCAAGTACCTGCGCCACACGCCCAAGCTGTTCGACGCGGTGCGCTCGGCCGTCGGCGACGACGTGCACCTGCTGCACGACGTGCACCACCGCCTGACGCCGATCGAAGCCGGGCGTCTCGGCAAGGACCTTGAACCGTTCCGCTTGTTCTGGATGGAAGACGCCACGCCGGCCGAGAACCAGGACGCGTTCCGGCTGATCCGCCAGCACACGACGACACCGCTCGCGGTCGGCGAGATCTTCAACACGATCTGGGACTGCAAGGATCTGATTCAGAACCAGCTCATCGACTTCATCCGCACGACGGTCGTGCACGCCGGCGGCATCACGCACCTGCGCCGCATCGCGGACCTTGCGGCGCTGCACCAGGTGCGCACGGGGCCGCACGGCGCGACCGACCTGTCGCCGGTGTGCATGGGCGCGGCGCTGCACTTCGATCTGTGGGTGCCGAACTTCGGCATCCAGGAGTACATGCGGCACAGCGATGAGACCGACGCCGTGTTCCCGCATGCGTATTCGTTCAGCGACGGCTTCATGCACCCAGGGGAGACGCCGGGGCATGGCGTCGACATCGACGAGGCGCTGGCGGCGAAGTACCCGTACCAAAGAGCGTACCTGCCGGTGAACCGCTTGCAGCAGGATGGGACGTTGTGGAACTGGTGACCACCAGCTCGTCGAAGCCTCTGTGTGCGAAAGGGCCTTTCGACAGGCTCAGGGCGAACGGATGGGTGCTTCTGACTTTTTTGGCAAGCGCTGCAGCGTGTGCCCAAGACAGCGACGTGCCCTTCATCGTCACGCCCGACAACGTCACGCGCGAGATGTTGAAGCTCGCCGACGTGAAGGCGAGCGATTTCGTCATCGACCTCGGCTCCGGCGACGGCCGCATCGTCATCGTCGCGGCCAGGCACTTCGGCGCGCGCGGGCTCGGTGTGGAGATCGTGCCCGAGCTGGTCGAGAAGAGCCGCGACAACGCGAAGCAGGCGGGGGTCGCCGACCGCGTCGAGTTCCGCGAGCAGGACCTGTTCGCCACCGACCTGTCTCAAGCCACCGTGATCACGATGTACCTGCTGCCCGAGGTCAACCTGCTGTTGAAGCCGAAGCTGCGGAAGTTGAAGCCCGGCACGCGCATCGTCTCGCACGACTGGGATATGGGGACATGGGCTCCAGATCGCACGGTCACCGTCGAGGTGCCGGACAAGCCGATCGGCCGCGAGAAGATGTCGAAGCTGCACCTGTGGATCGTCAAGTGACCGCACCGCGCTTGCACCCCCGTGCGCTCGACGCCCTGCCGCCCGCCGTGCGCCGGCCGGCCTTCGACCGCCGCGCCTTGCGCACGGGCATCGTGCACCTGGGCCTCGGCGCGTTCGCGCGCGCGCACCTGGCTGCCGTCAACGACGATGCGCTCGATGCCGGCGCCGCAGCAGATTGGGGCATGCACGGCGTGTCGCTGCGCCACGCGGACGTGCGCGGTGCGTTGTTGCCGCAGCAGGGTTTGTATTCACTCGGTTTGCGCGATGCGGCGGGCACGCAGACACGCATCATCGGCTCGGTGGTCAGCACCGCCGTTGCGCCCGAAGACCCGCAAGCGATGGTCAGCGCGATCGCGCATGCCGACACGCGCATCGTCAGCCTGACCGTCACCGAGAAGGGCTATTGCCATGACCCGGCGACGCGAGCGCTGAACCTCGCGCACGCCGACATCGCGCACGATCTGGCCGACGCGCTCGCGCCGCGCAGTGCGATCGGCTTCGTGGTGCGCGGCCTGCAAGCGCGCTGCTCTGAGGGCGGCCGACCGCTCACGCTCTTGTCGCTCGACAACCTACCGGCCAATGGCGACACGCTGCGCGGCCTCGTGCTCGCGTTTGCCGAACGTGTCGATGCACAACTCGCGCGCTGGATCGAGCGTGAGTGCACGTTCCCGAACAGCATGGTCGATCGCATCGTGCCGCGCAGCACCGAGGCCGATCTGGCCGCAGCGCAAGCGGCCCTCGGCATGCGCGACGCCGCGGCCGTCGTTGCCGAGCCGTTTCTGGCCTGGGCGCTCGAAGACCGCTTTGCGGCCGGGCGGCCCGACTGGTCCGCCGGCGGCGCGCAGTTCGTCGAACGGGCCGAGCCGTTCGAGAAGTTGAAGCTGCGCATGCTCAACGGCGCGCATTCGGCCATCGCCTATTTCGGGTTGCAAGCCGGTTGGGCCACGGTGGATGCGGCCATCGCACAGCCGTCGCTGCGGCGCTTCATCGACGCGCTGCTGCGCGACGAGGTGGCGCCGACGCTCGCTACGGACCTGCCCGGCTTCGACCTCGACGCCTATCGCGCGCAACTGCTGCAACGTTTCACCAATCCCGCGCTCGCGCACCGCACGCAGCAGATTGCGATGGACGGCTCGCAGAAGCTGCCGCAGCGCTGGTTGAACACGCTGCGCGATCGGCTGGCGGCCGGCGCGCCGATCGACCAGCTCGCGCTGGCGCTGGCCGCTTGGTGCACGCACCTGCGCGGCCACGACGAGACCGGACAGCGCTACACGCTCGACGATCCGCTGGCCGCGCCGCTCGCCGCGCTGCACGAGCGCGCGGCGTCGCGGCCGACAGCGCATCAGCGCGCGGCAGAGTTCACGCGCTTCGCGCCGGTGTTCGGCGATCTGGCCGACCAGCCGCGCCTCGTCGCCGCCTTGTCCGCCGCGCTCGAAGCGCTTCGAGAACACGGCGTGCCCGCCACGCTCGAAAGGTTCGCACGATGAGCACACAACCGACCCACGCCGACGCCACGCCGGTGCCTGCCGGCACGCTGCGCAACTGGGCCACGCGCTGCTTCGCCGCCGCCGGCATGGGCGACGACGACGCGGCGCTGCTGGCGGCGAGCCTCGTGCAGACCAGCCTGTGGGGCATCGACTCGCACGGTGTGGCCTTGCTGCCGCACTACCTCGACCGCCTGGCCAACGGCACGGTGAGGGCGCGGCCGAACACCCACATCGAGCGCACGGCGGCGGCCACGGCGCTGCTGCACGCCGACCAGGGCCACGGCATCGTCGTCGGCCACCGCGCGATGGCCGAGGCGGTGCGCATCGCAAGCGAGCAGGGCATCGGCGCAGTGGGTGTGAAGAACGGCTCGCACTGCGGCGCGATCGGGCTGTACGCGCGCGCCGCGGCGCGCGCCGGCTGCGTCGGCCTCGCGTTCACGCATGCCGACAGCGTGGCCGTGCCGCACGGCGGCAAGCGGCCATTTTTCGGCACCAACCCGATCGCCTTCGGCTTCCCGCGGCCGGGCGGCGAGCCGCTGTGTCTGGACATGGCCACCACGTCGATCCCCTTCGGCCGCGTGCGCAACGCGCGCCGCGAGGGCCATCCGCTGCCGCCCGACACGGCGGTCGATGCGCAGGGCGACTGGACCACCGACGCACGAGCCGCAGTGGCCGTGGCGCCGCTGGGCGGGCGCGAGTTCGGTCACAAGGGCTATGCGCTGGCGCTGGTCATCGACCTGCTGTGCGGTCCGCTGCTCGGCAACCCGTACGGGCCGCACATCCCGCGCATGTTCGACGCCATCGACGAGCCGCGGCGTGTCGGCGCGTTCTTCATCGCCCTCGACCCGGCGCGCTTTGCCGGCGGCGCGGCGCTGTCGTCGCAGATCGAAGCGCTGGCGCAGGAGCTGGTGGCCGAGCCCGGCGCGCCGCGGTTGCCGGGCGATCCTGAAATCGACGTCGCCGCACAGCGCAGCCGCGACGGCATCCCGATCGAAGCCGGCCTGACCGAGTTGTTCCGCGCCTGCAGCGCGCGCTTCGGCCTGCCAGCGCCCCTTTGACCGTCACCCGAGGAGCTACTTCATGAGCCAACAACGACTCGCCGGAAAAACCGCCTTCCTCACCGCAGCCGGGCAAGGCATCGGCCGCGCCACGGCACTGGCTTTCGTGCGCGAGGGCGCGCGCGTCATTGCCACCGACGTCAACGCCGAGGCGCTGGCGTCTCTGGCCCAGGAGGCCGGCTGCACGACGCTGCAACTCAATGTGCTCGACCCGGCGGCGATCAGCGCCGCAGCCAAAGCGCATGGCGGCGTCGACGTGCTCTTCAACTGCGCCGGTTACGTGCACGCCGGCTCGGTGCTCGAATGCAGCGAGGAGGACTGGGACTTCGCCTTCAACCTCAACGTGCGCTCGATGGCGCGCACGACCCGCGCGTTCCTTCCCGGCATGCTGGCCAAAAAATCGGGCTCGATCATCAACATGGCCTCGGCGGCGAGCAGCATCAAGGGCGTGCCGAATCGCTTTGTCTATGCCACGACCAAGGCCGCGGTGATCGGCCTGACCAAATCGGTGGCGGCGGACTTCGTCGGCCAGGGCGTGCGCTGCAACGCCATCTGCCCGGGCACGGTGGAATCGCCGTCGCTGCGCGAGCGCATCGGCGCGCAGGCGCTCTCCGGCGGCAAGAGCGAGCAGGACGTCGAGGCGATGTTCGTTGCCCGTCAGCCGATGGGGCGCCTGGGTCGCGCCGACGAGATCGCGGCGCTGGCGGTGTATCTTGCGAGTGACGAATCGGCATTCACGACCGGAACCACCCAGCTCATTGACGGCGGCTGGTCACTCTAGAAAGAAAGGACAACACGATGAAACTGATGCGCTACGGCCCCAAGGGCCACGAAAAACCCGCGCTGCTCGACGACAAGGGCCGCGTGCGCGATCTGTCGGCGTTGGTCGCAGACATCACGCCGGCCACGCTGACGCCCGAAGGCGTGGCCGCGCTGGCGGCGCTGGATGTGAACAAACTGCCTGTCGTCGAAACGCCCGGCCGCATCGCGCCGCCGTACAGCGGCGTCGGCAAGTTCATCGCCATCGGCCTGAACTACAGCGACCATGCCGCCGAGTCGAACATGCCGGTGCCCAAGGAGCCGGTGGTCTTCACCAAAGCGACGAGCTGCATTGTCGGCCCCAACGACGCCGTGGTGTTGCCGCAAGGTTCGGTCAAGGGCGATTGGGAGGTCGAGCTCGGCGTCGTCATCGGCAGCAAGGCGCGCTACGTGTCCGAGGCCGACGCGCTGAAATACGTCGCCGGTTATTGCTGTGTCAACGACGTCTCCGAGCGCGAGTACCAACTCGAGCGCGGCACGCAGTGGGACAAGGGCAAGGGATGCGACACCTTCGGCCCGATCGGCCCGTGGCTGGCCACACGCGTCGAAGTGCCCGATCCACAAGCCTTGAACATGTGGCTCGACGTCAACGGCAAGCGCTTCCAGACCGGCAACACGAAGACGATGGTCTTCGGCGTCGCGCACCTCGTCAGCTACCTGAGCCGCTTCATGACGCTGCTGCCCGGTGACCTGATCACCACCGGCACGCCGCCGGGTGTGGGCATGGGCGTCAAGCCGAGCCCCGTGTACCTGAAGGCAGGTGACGTGATGACGCTGGGCATCGACGGCTTGGGCACGCAGCGGCAGGTGGTGCATGCGTGGAACGCTGCGTTGATCGACGATTGACGCGGCGACCGAGGCGACGATTGAACCGTCGGAGCGGAACTCGCAACCCAGCCTGGACTCAGTCGTGCTAAAACCAGTGCTGTCAGCTTGCGGCTCTTGCGCAACGTTATCGGTGAGCGTGAAATGTGTGGGCATCGCCCCTCTTTTCAGGCCATCGACAACGCCAAGCGGCGCGATGCTGGTAGCAGACTCAACGCAACAACAAGAAGAAGCACACACATCGATGCGCCTTTGACCGGAAAGCTCTGATGCCGCCTGGGCCCGTAACGCCTGGACTGCATCACAACTTCCCAGACATCGGGCAAGCCCCTTGCTTGGCCCGATCAGAAACCGTCAAGGAGCTCTGCGCATGGATGTCATTGCCAAATTCGCACAACGCTACGAGCGCACTCGCGAAGAGGAACTTTCGCTCGAAGACTATCTTGCCGAGTGCAAGAAGAATCCTCTGGCCTACGCCACCGCCGCCGAGCGGATGTTGAAGGCCATCGGCGAGCCGCAGCAGGTGGACACACGCAACGACCCGCGGCTGTCGCGCATCTTCGCCAACAAGGTCATCAAGCTGTACCCGGCGTTTGCCGAGTTCTACGGCATGGAAGACGCGATCGAACAGGTCGTCTCCTACTTCCGCCATGCGGCGCAGGGCCTCGAAGAAAAGAAGCAGATCCTGTACTTGCTCGGCCCCGTCGGCGGCGGCAAGAGCTCGATCGCCGAGCGCCTGAAGCAGCTGATGCAGGAGGTGCCCTTCTACGCGATCAAGGGCTCGCCGGTGAACGAGTCGCCGCTGGGCCTGTTCGACGCCGCCGAAGACGGGCCGATCCTCGAGAAGGAATACGGCATTCCGCGTCGCTACCTGAACCGGATCCTGTCACCTTGGGCCGTGAAACGTCTGGAGGAGTTCGGCGGCGACATCCGCAAGTTCAAGGTCGTCAAGCGTTATCCCTCGGTGCTCAAGCAGGTCGGCGTCGCCAAGACCGAGCCGGGCGACGAGAACAACCAGG
>CADEEN010000065.1 GCA_902826345.1 uncultured Burkholderiales bacterium
CGCAGCGGCTGGTCGATCAGCCGCGCCCACAAGGCGTCCAGCGACTGCATGAACGTTGCCGGATCCGCATCGCTGGCGTCCATCTGCAGCCACAGCGTCGGCTGCTGGCGGCGCGACAACCAGGTGGCCGCCAAGGTCGTCTTCCCGGCGCCCGGTGGCCCAGCGATCCACAGTGCCGGTGCGTCGCCACAATCGTCGAGTTGCAGGAACACACGCTCGCGGTCGAACACGCGCCCCAAACGCGGGCTCGCGAGCTTGCCAAAAGCGGCGTGGCGGGACGCGGGCGGAGGCATCGCGGAAGCGTACTCCTCATACCGCCGCGACGGCATGACGGCGCGAGTGGGCGCGCCGCGGCAGCACTGCGCAACGCCGCCTTCGTTGACGATTCCATTGCGGATCGGATCGCTAACCAGGGCGCGGTATAGCGACTCTCGACATCACATTGAGAACACCGTTGAGCGAGTGTCTCTTGGCAGGCAAATTCAACCATGCTGCTTCGGGGCGAAGGGCTGACAATCCCGCGAAGTAAGCGGCCCGTGTCAGCCAAGTTGCCGACGACCACCCCGCACTGGTCGACGGTTCATTTCTGGCCGGGAGCAGCCTTCGCTCAAGGCGCCGCCGGTGTCGGCAATGCGGTACCAGCAGACGTCTCGCAAAGTGAGCCATTCATTGGCGCCAGCCGCCGCCGCACCCCTACCGCCGCGCCCGCCGCGCCCGCACCTGCTCCACCTCCGGCCGAATCAGTCGCGTGCGCACCGGCCCGAACAGCGTCGCGAAAGCCACGTCGCCGGCGTCGCGACCATGCGCGATGCGCACCAGGTCTTGCGGCTCGGTCATGCGTGTCGGGTCGAACAAGACCCATTGGCCGCCGAGGAAGGCTTCGAGGACGGCGTGGAAGTCGGGCGGCGGTTCGTCGAAGCGTGCATAGCCCACGGCCAGTCTTGCCGGGATGTTGAGCGCGCGGCAGAAGGCCACGCCCAGGTGAGCGAAATCGCGGCAGACGCCGGAGCGCTGCAGGAAGACATCGCAGGCGGTCGTCGTCGTGTCCGACGAGCCGATGCGGTACTCGATGTTGTCGTGAATCCAGTCGCACACGGCCTGCACGCGCGCGTGGCCGGGCTCCAGGCTGCCGAACATGCGCGTCGCCGCCGAGCCCAGGCGATCCGATTCGCAGTAGCGCGTGGGCATCAGGTCGGCCAGCACCTCGTGCGGCAGTTGCTCGATCGGCCACTCCTTGGCGCGCAGGTCGGGTGCATCGCGCAGCAAGCGTACGCGCGCTCGGTAGCGCAGCGTCAGCGGCCCGGCGCCGGCCTTGAAGCGCAACGTGCGGTGGCCATGCACGGCGTCCGTGTGCAGCACCGATTCGACAGCGGGCGTCACGCGCAGCGACTCTTCGACGACCTCCTGGTCCATGCCATCGAGCGCGTGCACGAGGAAGAGGAAGTGCGTGTCGTCGAGCAGCGTGTACGACAGCTTGCAGTCGACGTTGAACAGGCGCGGCGCGGTGAGGCTGGACTTCGGCATTCGATCGCTCTGAAAAAGCACACTAATGTGCCGCGATCATGCGCCGGCGAGGCGCGCGCGCAACGCTTTCGCGCGTAGGCGGTGTCCGACTGCGCTCAGGCCTTGAGGTAGTCGGCGCGCGACGCCAGCCAGCGCTCGACTTGCGCCGCCGCAGCCTGCGGCTGCTCGGTCAGCAGCCGCGCGGCGGCCTCGCGGGCGCGCTCGATCATTCCCGTGTCTTGCAAGTCGGCAAAGCGCAGCAGCGCGTCGCCGCTCTGCCGCGCGCCCATGAACTCGCCGGGGCCGCGGATGGCGAGATCACGCCGCGCGATCTCGAAACCGTCGGTGGTTTCGCTCATCGCCCGCAGGCGGTCTTTCGCCGTCGGCGACAGCGGCGGCGTGTAGAGCAGCACGCACACGCTGGCCACTGCGCCGCGGCCGACGCGGCCGCGCAACTGGTGCAACTGCGCCAGGCCAAAGCGCTCGGCATGCTCGATCACCATCAGGCTGGCGTTGGGCACGTCCACGCCGACCTCAATGACGGTGGTGGCCACCAACAGCGGCATCGTGCCGTCGGTGAACAGTGACATCACGGCCGCCTTCTCGCCGCCGTTCATGCGGCCGTGCAACAGGCCGACCATGCGGCCAGGCAGCGCCGCGGTCAGCTCTTCATGCGTCGCGGTGGCGTCGCGCAGCTCGACGGCCTCGCTTCCTTCGACCAGCGGGCAGACCCAGTACACCTGCTTGCCCTGCGCCACCTCGTCGCGGATGCGCGCGATCACGGTGTCGCGCTTGTCATCGGCAAAGAGTTTCGTCACCACCGGCGTGCGGCCGGGCGGCAGCTCGTCGATCGTGCTGACGGCGAGGTCGGCGTAGTAGGTCATCGCCAGCGTGCGCGGGATCGGCGTGGCGCTCATCATCAACAAGTGTGGCTCGATCGCGGACTGCTCCAGCTTGTCGCGCAACGCGAGGCGCTGCGCCACGCCGAAGCGATGTTGTTCATCGACGATCGCCAGCCCCAGCTTCGCAAACACCACGTCGCCCTGGATCACCGCGTGCGTGCCGATTACCAGACCCGCCGCGCCCGACTCGACTGCGGCGAGCTGCTCCTTGCGCCCCTTGCCCTTGCGGCTGCCGGTCAGCCACGCCACCTGCACCCCCAGCGGCGTGAGCACCTGCACCAGCTTGCGGAAGTGCTGCTCGGCGAGGATCTCGGTCGGCGCCATCAGCGCGCATTGCCAGCCGGCGTCGATGGCGATCGTCGCCGCCAGCGCGGCGACGATGGTCTTGCCCGAGCCGACGTCGCCTTGCAGCAGGCGGTGCATCGGCGTGCCGGCCGCCAGGTCGGCGGCGATCTCGTCGGCGACGCGGCGTTGCGCTTGCGTCAGCGCGAACGGCAGCGCCGCGAGCAGTTGCTCGTGCAAACCACCGCGCGGCGCGCGCAGCACCGGCGCTTTCAGCTTCGCGCGTTCGCGTTGCGACATCTGCTGCGATAGCTGCTGCGCCAGCAACTCGTCGAACTTCAGGCGCTGCCACGCCGGGTGGCTGCGGTCGTCGAGCGTGGCCAACGCCGTGCCCGGCGGCGGCTGGTGCAAAAACGTCACGGCGTCGCGCAGTGTCGGCAGACCCGCCGGCACGGTACCGGGCGGCAGTACTTCGGCCAGCGGCGCACGCACCAGTGCCGAGGCGATCGCCTTGCGCAGATACGCCTGCGGCAATTGCGCGCTCGTCGGATAGACGGGCGTCAGTGTCGTCGGCAGCGGCGCCTCGGCCGGCTTGACGACGGGGTGCACCATCTCGCGGCCCAAGAAGCCACCGCGCAACTCACCGCGCACGCGCACCCGCTTGCCGGCGGCCAGTTGCTTCTGCTGCGACGGATAGAAATGGATGAAGCGCAGCACCAGCGACTCGCCCTCGTCATCGGTCAACCGCGCCACGAGCTGGCGGCGGGCGCGCGTTTCGACGCGACAGTCGGCAACGGTTGCTTCCACCTGTAGCGTCTCGCCTTCGCGGCCATCGGCCAGACGATCGATCCGCGTCTCGTCTTCGTAGCGCAGCGGCAGATGCAGCGCCAGATCGATGTCGCGTGTCAGCCCGAGCCTGGCCATCGCACGTTGGGGGCCCGACGCTGCTGTTGCATCGGCTCGCTCGGACTTCACCATGACTTCATTCTCGCTTCGATAATTCACAAATGACCTCGATCTCCTTGCGCTGCGCCGCGCTCGCGCTCTGCGTGTTTGCCGGCAGCGCCCACGCCGGCGCGCTAGACGTGCCCAACCTCGACAAGGCGCTGAACTACCGGCCGAAGCTGCCGCTGCAGGTGCTCACGGCCGACGGTGTCGAGATCGCGAGCTACGGCGCCGAGCGGCGGCAGTTCGTGCCGATCGAGCGCGTGCCCAAGCTGATGCAGGACGCGGTGATCGCGGTCGAGGACGCGCGCTTTCGCGAGCACGGCGGCATCGACCCGAAAGGCATGGCGCGCGCGGCCGTGGCGCTGATGACGGGCGGCCTGCGCCAGGGTGCGTCGACGATCACGCAGCAGGTGGCGCGCGTGTTCTTCCTCGAACAGAAGTTCACGCCCGAGCGCAAGTCGCAGGAGATCCTGATCGCGCTCGAACTCGAGAAGAAGTTGAGCAAAGACAAGATCCTCGAGCTCTACATGAACGAGATCTTTCTCGGCCAGCGCGCCTATGGTTTTGCCGCTGCGTCGCAGACGTACTTCGGCAAGCCGCTCGACAAGCTGTCGATCGCCGAGACGGCGATGCTCGCCGGCCTGCCGCAGAACCCGCACTACGCCAACCCGATCACCAACGTCGAGCGCGCGACGAAGCGCCAGCGCCTCGTGCTCGAACGCATGCGGATCACGGGCGTCATCACGGACGCACAGCATGCGAAGGCGCGCGACGAGAAGCTTGTCATCAAGCCGCCGGACCACGGCGTGCTGCATGCCGGCCACGTGGCCGAGATGGCGCGGCTGGCGGTGGTCGAGCGCTTCGGCGACAAGGCGTACACGAGCGGCATCACGGTGACGACGTCATTGCGTGCGGCCGATCAACGCGCCGCGTGGGGCGCGCTGCGGCGCGGCGTGCTGGCGCACGACCGCAGGGGCGCGTGGCGCGGCGTCGAAGATGTCGATGCGCTGCCGGCCGTGAGCGCGTCCGAGGGGCCCGAACTCGAAGCCGCTGCGGCGCGCGCATTGAAGGCGCACCGCGACGACGAGATGCTGCGCGTGGCCATCGTGCTCTCGGCGACGCCGAAGGAGGTGCGCGCGCAGCTCGCCACCGGCGAGCGCGTGACGGTCAGCGGCGACGGCCTGCGTTGGGCGCAGGCCGGCTTGTCGCCGAAAGCGAAATCGCCGCTGGCGATCAAGCGCGGCGCGATCATTCGCGTGACACAACAAGGCAAGACCTGGTCGATCGCGCAGTGGCCGCAGGCCGAAGCCGCCTTCGTCGCGCTCGACCCGCAAACCGGCCACGTGAGCGCGCTCGTCGGCGCGTTCGACTTCAACCGCCAGCCGTTCAACCACGTCACGCAGGCGTACCGGCAGCCCGGCTCGGCGATCAAGCCGCTGCTCTATTCGGCGGCGTTGGAACAAGGCGTGATGCCGGGCACGGTGATCGACGATGCACCGTACACGGCCGCCAACGGCTGGTCCCCGGCCAACAGCGACGGCCAGTTCCTCGGCCCGCTGACGCTGAGGAGCGCCTTGGCGCAGTCGCGCAACGCGGTCAGCGTGCGCCTCGTGCAGTACACCGGCGTGCACGCGGCGCGTGACTGGCTGCGGCGCTTCGGCCTCGACGCGGCAAGACAGCCCGACAACCTGACGCTGGCCCTGGGCAGCGGCAGCGTGACGCCGCTGCAGATGGCGCAGGCCTACGGCGTCATCGCCAACGGCGGCTGGCTGCTGCCGCCGGTGCTGATCCAGCGCATCGCCGACGCGCAGGGCAAGGTCTTGTTCGAAGCGCCGGCCGCGCCGGCCAAGAGCGAAGACATGCGCGCCATTCCCGCGCGCAATGCCTGGCTCGCCACCTCGCTGCTCGGCGGCGTGACCAAGAGCGGCACCGCGGCGCGCGCGCAGGCGCAGTTGAAGCGCAGCGACCTCTTCGGCAAGACGGGCACCACCAACGACGCCGTCGACGCCTGGTTCGCCGGCTTCCAGCCGAGTCTCGTCGCCGTGGCGTGGATGGGCTACGGCGAGCCGAGAAGCCTGGGCGAGCGCGAAACCGGCGCCGCGTTGGCGCTGCCGATCTGGATCGACTTCATGAGCAGCGCTCTGAAGGGCGTGCCCACGGCCAAGCTCGCGCCGCCCGAGGGCTTGATGCGCAGTGGCGACGACTGGCTCTACGACGAATGGGCCGTGCAAGGCCAGGTGCAGCACATCGCCGCCGACGGCAGCGTGCAGTGGGCGCAGCCCTTCCTGTCGCCGCAGGCGCAGGCGCCTGTCGAGCCGGCCCTGCGCTGATCGGCGCGGCGTGGGCTGGCGCCGCGCGGTCGTGCGTGGCAGCATCAGCCGATGGCTTCCGACCCCGAGCTGCCGCCCGACGCCCCCGCCGACGCACAGGCGCTGGCCGCAGCGCTCGCGGCCGCCGAGCGCGGCGACACGCGCGCCACCGCCGAGCTCTTCACCACGCTCTACCGCGAGCTGCACCGCCTGGCACGCAAGCAGTTGCACGCCAACGCCTGGGGCTTGACGCTCGGCGCGACGACGCTGCTGCACGAGGCCTACATCGATCTCTCGGGCCGCGCGGCAGCGTTCCCCGACCGTGCGCGCTTTTTCGCCTACGCCGCGCGTGCGATGCGCGGCCTGATCGTCGACTACGCGCGCGAGCGCAAGGCGCAAAAGCGCGGCGGCGAGTTCCACATCACGTCGCTGAACACGCAGCACGGCGACGAGGTCGGCGCGCCCGTCGATGACTTGCAGCCGCTGGCCGACGCGCTCGACGAATTGGTCACCGTGGAGCCGGCGCTGGCCGAGCTGGTCGAGTTGAAGTTCTTCTGCGGCTTCGGTTTTGCCGAGATCGCGAGCATGCGCGGCGTCTCCGAGCGCACGGTGCAGCGCGACTGGAACAAGGCGCGCCTGTTCCTGCGCCACGTGATGCAGGACACGGCGTAACGCCTGTCGCTTTCGTCGCGCCGATTCCGATACCCCTGGCGATGCCCGACAACCTGCCGCAACGCTGGGCCACGCTGAGCCCGCTGCTCGACGAGCTGCTCGACCTCGACGCGGCCGGCCGCAGCGCGCGCCTGGCGCAGTGCCGCGCGGCCGATCCGCGTCTGGCCGACGAGCTCGCCGAGCTGCTGGCGGCGCAACCGGCGCTCGACGCCGAGGCTTTTCTCGAAGGCGCAGCACCCGGCATGCCGCCCACGCCCGCGACGCTCGCCGGCCAGCGCATCGGCGCCTACACGCTGGTCGAGCCGATCGGCGCCGGCGGCATGGGCAGCGTCTGGCGCGCGCGGCGCAGCGACGGCCGCTACGAAGGCGATGTCGCGGTCAAGCTGCTCAACCTGGCGCTCGTGGCCCGGGGCGGCCCCGAGCGCTTCGCGCGCGAGGGCCAGGTGCTGGCGCGCCTGTCGCACCCGCACATCGCGCATCTGATCGATGCCGGCGTCACCGACGGCGGCCAGCCGTATCTCGTCTTGGAGCACGTGCAGGGCGAGCCGATCGACCACCACTGCGAGACGCATCAGCTCGACACCGAGGCGCGCGTGCGCCTGCTGCTGCAGGTGCTCGGCGCGGTCGAGCATGCGCACAGCCGCTTGGTGCTGCACCGCGATCTCAAGCCCGGCAACATCCTCGTCACGGCGCAAGGCGACGTGAAGCTGCTCGACTTCGGCATCGCCAAGCTGTTGGGCGACGCCGACACCGCCGCAGCGCCGACCGCGCTGACGCAGCTCGCTGGCCGCGCCTTCACGCCCGAGTTCGCCGCGCCCGAGCAGGTGCAGGGCGGCGAGGTCACGACCGCCACCGATGTCTATGCGCTGGGCGTGCTGCTGTACCTGTTGCTGGCGGGCGCGCACCCGACGGCCAAGGCCACCGACACGCCGGTCGATCGGCTGCGCTCGGTCGTCGAGACCGAGCCGCCGCGCTTGTCGGCCGCGGCGCCGGCGCGCGCGGTGCCGGCCTTGCGCGGCGACCTCGACAACATCGCCGCGAAGGCGCTGAAGAAAGCGCCGGCCGAGCGCTACGCCAGCGCCGCCGCCTTCGCCGACGACCTTCGCCGCTACCTCGCCGACGAGCCGGTCGCCGCGCGCGCCGACACCTGGCGCTACCGCGCCGCCAAGTTCGTGCGCCGGCACCGCGTCGGCGTCGCCGCGGCCTCGCTGACCGCGGCGAGCCTGGTCGCCGGCATCGTCGGCACCACCTGGCAGGCCATCGAGGCGCGGCGCGAGCGCGACCGGGCCGTCTTCGAGGGCGGGCGCGCGCTGGCCAAGGGCAACCTGTTCAACCTGCTGCTCAACGAGCTCGGCGAGGTCGACCGGCCGCTGACGCAGGCCGACGTGCTCGACCGCGGCGTGCAGCTCGTGCGCCGCCAGTTCGGCGACGACCCGCGCCTGGCCTTCGACCTGCTGCTGCCGATCGCCGGCCAGTACCTCTCGCTCGGCGACGCGCAGAAGGAGCTGGAGGTGATGCAACTGGCCGCCGGATTCGCGCGCGCCAGCGGTGATGCGGCGCTGATCGCCGACGCGGCGTGCAACACGGTGGACACCGCGTTCCGCCTCGGCCGGCCCGAGGCCGCGCGCGAGCAGTTGCGCCTCGCGCTGGCTGCGCGCGCGCAGGTGCCGGCGCCGGACTGGGGCCTCGTCACCGCCTGCCTGCGCGCCGAGGCCGACGTCGCCCAGCACGACGGCGACCTCGACACCGCCGTCGCGCGCATCCGCAGCGCGCTGGCCGTGGCCGAGCGCGAGGGCCGCACGCAGGGCAACACCTATCCGTCGCTGCAGTCGTACCTGACGACGCTGCACCTCCAGCGCGGCGAGTGGGCGGACGCGCACGCGCTGACGTTGCAGCGCCGGCAGCGCCTCGAAGCGCTCGGCCAGACCGGCTCGATGGACCATGTCGGCCAGGGGCGCGAGCTGGCGTCGCTGCACCTGGTGTGGGGCGAGGTGCGCAGCGCCTCGGCGCTGATCGAACCGCTTGCCGGGCGCTGGGCGCACGTCGGGCAGCAGGGCATGGCACCGCCCTGGTTCGACACCACGCGCGCGCAGGTGATGCTGCGCCTGGGCGCCGCGCAGAAAGCGCACACGCTGCTGGCGCGCGCGCTGCAACGTGCGCGTGACGAGGGCCACCAGCCGGCGGTGCAGGCGGCGTCGCTGGCGCTGGCGCAGGCGCTGCTGGCGCTGGGCCGCCTCGACGACGCCGAGCGCCTGATCGTGCAGCTCGAAGCCGATCCGGCGCTCGCGCGCCATCCGCGCATCACACCGGCGACGCTGCGTGCGCAGCTGCTGCTGGCGCGTGCAGCCGCGCCGCGCGCGGTGGCGGTGATCGAAGCCGAGGTAACGCGCCTGGCCGGCCGCGAACGCATGCCCGCCTATGCCGCCGCGCTGCGCGTTGCGGCGCAGGCGCAGCTCGCCGCCGGCCATGCCGAGCCGGCGGCGGCAGCGGCCTCGGCCGCCGCCGAGGCCGGCCGGCGAATCGCGCGCACGCCCGACGCCAGCGCCGATGTCGGCGAGGCGCTGCTGCTGCAGGCGCAGGCCGAGCGCGCGCTCGGCCGCCCGCCGACCGAAATCGCGCGCCGCGCCGCCGAGGCGCTGGGCGTGAGCCTGGGCGAGGCGCACGCGCTGACTCGCGAGGCGCTCGCGCTGGCCACCGTCGCCTCTCCTTAGCCACCGTCGCCGCTCCTCAGCCGTCGCCGAACGCGCGCGCGAATGCGCCGTCGAGATCAAGACGGCGGCCGCGCTCGAGCTGCTCGCGCACTGCTTGCGTGCCCAGCGCCTCGGCCAGCCTCGCATCCAGCGCGGGGCGACCGAGCAAGCGCGATTGCCACGTCGCCTCGCCGTGGCACTCGACATGCGCGTCGAAACAACCGAGCGAGCAAGCTGCATCTTCCGCGCGTCCCTGGTCGGCAGCGGCCAGCGCCAACGGTTCCAGCAAGCGCGGCTCGTCACCGATCCGTTCGAGGGCGCCGCGCGCGCGCCGACCCACCGTGAGAGCTTCCTCGCTGCGACCCCGCAGCGCGAGCGCAACGACCAGAACGTTGAGCACATGGCCGGCATCCGCGCCATGGCCCATGCGATCGAGCGCCTCGAGCGCGGCACGCGCGCGCACCTCGGCGGCATCGACGCGGCCCAGCGCGATCTCGCAGATCGCCAGGCCGGACTGCCCGATGTGCTCGTTCCAGCTGCCCCAGCGGCGGCTCTGATCGATCAGCTCTTGCGCCAGCGGCAGCGCCTGCTCCCAACGGCCCTGCTGCTGGTACCAGAGCTTCAGCGCCCAGCTGAACTGCGCCAGCAGTTGTGGGCGCAACTCGGGCCGCGCCAGCCGCCGGGCTTCCTCGACACACGGCTCCAAGTTCTGCACGTCGCCGCGGCGCGAGCCGATCGAGATCAGCGCGCCGAGCGCCTCGAACAGCCGTGGCTCGTCGCCGAGCGCGCGGTAGGCATCGACGGCACGCCACGCCGCGTCACCGCTTTCCGCTGCGGCCGGCAGCACGCCGGCGAGTGCCAGCCGCAGCCAGTACGCGGCCACGATCGCCAGTGGCGCCGCCTCGTGCACCCGCTGGCGAAACGGCAGCACGGCCTGCCGGTATTCGGGCAACAGCCGCGCCGCGCACAGCGGGAAGAACGCGGCCGTGGCCACTTGCAGCGCCAGCGCGTCGTCGCCGATCGTCCCCGCCCACGCCAGCGCGGCACGCGCGTTGTCGACTTCCGCGATCAGCGCTGGGTCGCCGGTGACCATGTAGCGGCGGCGCCGCGCGTCGTCGTCCTCCAACGCCATGCGGGCGATGAACACACGGGCATGGCGCTCGAGCAGCGCTTGCGTCTCTCCCGCCTCGGCCAGCCGCTCGATCGCGTACAGCCGCGTTGTCTCGAGCATCCGGTAGCGCGGCTCCTGCGCGCCTTCGCCTTCGGCCAGTACGAGCGACTTGTCGACCAGCGCGCCCAGATGCTCGACCACGTCCCAGGTGTCGATCTGCGCGTCGTCGGCCGCCCGCTGTGCGGCGTCGAGCGTGAAGCCGCCGGCAAAGACGCCCAGGCGTCTGAAGACGCGCTGTTCGGGCGCCGAGAGCAGATCGTGGCTCCACGCCAGCGCGGCGCGCAGCGTCTGGTGCTTGCGCAGCACCGCGCGCGAGCCTGCGGTCAGGAGTGCGAAGCGCTCGTCGAGCCGGGCACGCAGCCCTTCCACGCCGAGCAGCGGCACGCGCGAGACCGCGAGCTCGATCGCCAGCGCGATGCCGTCGAGCCGGCGGCAGATGTCGGCCACCGCGCCCGCGTTGGCGGCATCGATCTCGAAGCGCGCGTCGAGCGCCTTGCAGCGCGCCGCGAACAGCGCGCCGGCGCCGCTGGCAGCCACCGTTTGCGGCGTCAGCGGCGCCGTGGTGTCAGGCAGGGTCAGGGCGGCGAGCTTGAGTTGCTGCTCGTCGTGCAAGCGCAGCGGCTCCTGGCTGGTGACGAGCCAACGCGTCGCCGGCAGGGCGGGCCGCAGAACGTTCACCAGCTCGGCCACCGCGTCGAGCAGATGCTCGGCGTTGTCGAGCACCACCAACGCCGGTTCGCCGCGCAGCGCCAGCGTGGCCGCTTCGAGGGCGCTGCGGCCGGTGCCGGGCTGGATGCCCAACACCTGCAGCAGCGCCGACGCCACGCGCGACGGCTCGGCGAGTGGCGCGAGCTCGACCCACCAGACGCGAGCGCCGAACGCCGGCGCGAGCCGCGCGACCGTGGCGCGCGCCAGGCGCGTCTTGCCGATGCCGCCGGCGCCGCACACGGTCACCACCGCATGCTCGCGAACCAGCCGCTCGAGCAGCGCGATGTCGGCCTCGCGCCCGATCAGATCGTCCGCAGCCGCTGCGGGCGCGGTGGCGGACACCGCTGCGGCAGCCTCCGCCGCAGCGGGCGACTCCACTGCAATCGTGAAGCGATAGCCGCGCCCCGGCACCGTGACGATGGCCGGATGGCCGAGCAGCTTGCGCAGCGCGGCCACGTGGACCTGCAGGTTGTTCTCCTCGACCACGAGCCGCGGCCAGACCAGGTCCATCAACTCCTGCTTGCCGACCAGGCGGTCGCGCCGCGCCACCAGCGCGAGCAACAGGTCGAACGCGCGCCCGCCGAGCTTGACCGGCCGGCCATCGAGCGCCAGCACGCGCTCAGCGCTGCGCAGTTCCCAGCGCTCGAAGCGGTACGACACGAGCGGCGTCATTCATCGGCTCCCGTGAATCCGTGAGCGCTGCATCGTAGGCCCGCGGAGCGGCCTCGGTGCGCTGCGCAGCACACCGATTCACGATTCTTCAGATCGGCTTCAAGACTGAATCGGTGTCGGAACCCGACAGTGAGGGCGTCCGATCCGCAACGCCACCCTTCACCAGGAGAACCGTCATGACGAAGTTGTCCAACGCCACCCTCCTCGTTGCAGGTGTCGCCGCGCTCGTCGGCCCGCTCGCGGTGCCCGGTGCGGCCCATGCCGAGCCGCAGGTCATCGAGGTCGACCGCCATCGCCTGCTGCGCGTGACGTCGCAGCGCGCCGCCGAAGTCACCGGCGCTTATGCGATGTCCGACGGCCGCATCATGACCCTCACCCATCGCGGGTATCGCCTCGTGGCGAAGTTCGACAACGGCGCCAGCCACGAGCTGTGGGCCGATGGTTCGGCGCCGATGCACTTTCGCAGCATCGACGACCGCCTGCGCCTGCGCTTCGCCCCGGGACCGGGCGGTCCGTGGTCGAACGTGACGGCGTCACTGCCGCTGTCGGCAGCGCAGAGCGCAGAGCTGTCGATGCGGCCGTGATCCCTAACTTTGCAGTGCGCTGTCGGGTTCGCGGCGTGAAAGCCGATTGCTCCAGTACCTCCGCCACGCGGAGTCGCCGCGGCGCCCGTCGTCGCCCATCCTTTGCTGCAACACGAGACCCTCATGACACCGTCCACCACCCTCGAAAAGACCCCCACCACCCCCGACTTCGCGGCCATCAAGCACAAGCAGCAGGCCACCTGGTCGAGCGGCGACTACGCCGTCGTCGGCACGACGCTGCAGATCGTCGGCGAGACGCTGGCCGAAGCGGTCGACCTGCGCGCCGGCGAACGCGTGCTCGACGTCGCTGCCGGCAACGGCAACGCGACGCTGGCTGCCGCGCGCCGCTTCGCCCGCGTCACCTCCACCGACTACGCGCCGACGCTGCTGGACAAAGGCCGCGCCCGCGCCGCCGCCGAGGGCCTGGACGTGACGTTCCAGACCGCCGACGCCGAAGCGCTGCCGTTCGAGGATGACAGCTTCGACGCCGTGCTCTCGACCTTCGGCGTGATGTTCGCGCCGGACCATGCGACCAGCGCGCGCGAGTTGCTGCGCGTGACGCGCCCGGGCGGCCGAATCGGCCTGGCCAACTGGACGCCGGAGAGCTTCATCGGCCGCCTGTTCAAGCTGATCGGCAGCCACGTGGCGCCGCCGGCGGGGCTGAAGTCACCGGCGCTGTGGGGCAGCGAAGCGCATCTGCGCACGCTGTTCGCGCAGGACGCCGCGCCACTGCGCTGCGAACGCCGCAACTTCAACTTCCGCTACGCCTCGCCGGCGCACTGGATCGAGGTCTTTCGCACCTACTACGGGCCGACGCACAAGGCCTTCGCCGCGCTCGACGCCAACGGCCAGCATGCGCTGACGCGCGACCTGACGGCGCTGCTCGAGCAGGCCAACGTCGGTGGCGCGAACTCGATGGTGGTGCCCAGCGAGTACCTCGAAGTCGTGATCACCAAGCGCGGCTGAAGCGCGATCGTCATGCACACCACGCCCTCACGCTGGATCTGGCTGACACCGGTGGCGGTGTCGGTGCTCGCCGGCTGGCTGACGTTCAACGGCATCACGCCCGACGCGCCATCCGTGCCGTTGTCGGTGCCGCCGCCAGTACAGCCACGATCCACCACGCCGTCGATCACCCCCAGCGCCTACCCCGCGCCCCGCGTCGATCCCACCGCGCTGCTCGACGAGCCGGTGCCCACCTTCTGAACCCCTTGGAGCCTTTGATGAAACTGATTCCCACCCT
>CADEEN010000066.1 GCA_902826345.1 uncultured Burkholderiales bacterium
TGTGGGTGTGGGGGTGGGTGGGGGTGTGGGTGGGGGTGTGGGTGTGGGTGTGGGTGTGGGTGTCGGTGTCGGTGTCGGTGTCGGTGTCGGCGTCGGTGCGGGAGCGGCCAGCGCCGCGGCCACCGCAGCACTCGCGTCGAGCATGCCGGCGCCGCAGGTGCTGGTGGTGCAGTAGCACTCGAGCTGGTTGACGTTGCCCGGCGCCTGGCAGGCCGGCACGCCCGCGCCGCTGCCGCTGGTCGGGAACGGCCGGGCGCTCGACTGCAGTGCAGCCTTCAGTGCCGCCGGCGCGAGCGACGGCTGCGCCGACAGCATCAGCGCCGCCACGCCCGAGACCAGCGGCGCGGCGAAGCTGGTGCCGACGCTGATGTTGACGCTGTCGCTGTAGATCGGCGATCCGGGGCCGAGCGTGCCGCTGTCCAGCGTGGTCAGGATCGGGTAGAGGCAGGCTCCGGTTTCGTTGACGCAGTTGCCGCCCGGCGCCGCGATGGCCAGTTCGGGCCCGACATCGGAGAAGCCGACCTTGCTGCCGACGTGGCGCACCGCGGCCACGCCGATCGCGCCCGGGCAGTTGGCCGGCGAACTCGCCGCGCGTCCGGTGCTGTTGCCCGCGGCGACGACGACGACCGCGCCGCGCGCGTTGATCTCGGCCACCGCGCTTTGCTGCGCCGCGCTGCAAGGCGAAGCGCTGGCGCCCAGGCTGAGGTTGATGACCTTGGCCGGGTTCGCATTGGCCGGCACGCCGGGCACCGTGATGCCGGCAGACCAGCGCATCGCGGCGACGATGTCGCTCGTGTAGCCGAAGCACTTGCCGAGCACGCGCACCGGCATCACGCGCACGTTCCAGCCGGCGCCCGCCATGCCGATGCTGTTGCCGGTGGCCGCGCCGATGATGCCCGCGACCTGCGTGCCGTGCCACGAACTCGGCGCGGCGTCGCAGCCGTCCCAGAACGTCGGGTCGGCGTTGATCTCGGCCTGCGTCAGCCAGTCGCCGGGGTCGCTCGGATCGGCGTCGCGGCCGTCGCTGTCGTTGCTGATGGCGGGTTCGCCGGTTTCGTTGCTGACGAAGTCGTAGCCGCCGATCAGCTTGCCGGCGAGGTCGGGATGGTTCGAGCGCACTCCGGTGTCGAGCACGGCGACGATCACGCTCGCGCTGCCGGTCGTCGTGTCCCAGGCCGTCACGGCATTGATCGACGACACCGCCTCACCGGCCGGCGCCCGCAGGTACCACTGGCCGACCACCGGGCCCTGCGCGCCGCCCGTGGCGAACAGCGGGTCCTGCGGCACCACCGTGCGGCGCACGCGGCGGTCGGGTTCGGCCCAGGCCACGTCGGGATCGCTGGCGAGTTGGTCGGCCAGTACCTGCGAGGTCATGCCGGCCGGCCCATGAACCACCTGCTCGCGCTCGCCGACGGCCGCGCCGCTGCGCAGCGCCATGCCGTGGCGCAGCCCGAGCGCGGACGCCCGCGCCGCCAGCGCTCGCTCGTGCGCGTGGGCCGACGCACCGGCCGCCAGCGCCTGCGCCCGCAGCACCGACGAGCCGTCCTTGAATTGCACGATCACGCGCGCCGGCCCGGCTGACGCGGCCAAAGGCAAGGCCCGCGGCGGCGCGCGCTCGGCCCAGGCAGTCAACGAAACACCGGCCAGCAGACCTGCAAGGAAGAAAGAAATTCTCATCATGCAAGTCTAGAGGGCGGCGGACGCACCTTGTTGCCGGGTGTGAGCCCTGGGCTTCGGGCTGCCATCGAGAAAAAGGCCGCGCGAGGCGGCCTGCGAGCGCAGCACGGAACGCCGCCTCGTCAGCGCCCGGCGACGCGCACCATCTCCAGCACCTTGTTCGAGTAGCCCCACTCGTTGTCGTACCAGGCCACGACCTTGACGAAGGTCTTGTCCAGCGCGATGCCGGCCTCGGCGTCGAAGACCGAAGTCATCGCCTCGCCGCGGAAGTCGGTCGAGACGACCTTGTCCTCGGTGTAGCCGAGCACGCCCTTCATCGGGCCGGCCGCCGCCGCCTTCATCGCGTTGCAGATGTCCTCGTAGCTGGCTTCCTTGACCAGTTCGACCGTCAGGTCGATCACCGACACGTCGGAGGTCGGCACGCGGAAGGACATGCCGGTGAGCTTCTTGTTCAGCTCGGGGATCACCACGCCCACCGCCTTGGCCGCGCCGGTGCTGCTGGGGATGATGTTCTCCAGGATGCCGCGGCCGCCGCGCCAGTCCTTGTTGCTCGGGCCGTCGACCGTCTTCTGCGTTGCCGTCGTCGCGTGCACCGTGGTCATCAGGCCGCGCTTGATGCCGAAGCTGTCGTGCAGCACCTTGGCCACGGGCGCGAGGCAATTGGTCGTGCACGAGGCGTTGCTGATGATCGTCTCGCCGGCGTACTTCGTGTGGTTGACGCCATAGACGAACATCGGCGTCTCGTCCTTGCTCGGCGCGCTCTGGATGACCTTCTTCGCGCCGGCATCGAGGTGCTTCTGGCAGGTGTCGAGCGTCAAGAACAAGCCCGTGGACTCGACGATCACGTCGGCGCCGACATCGCCCCACTTCAGCGCCGCCGGGTCGCGCTCGGCGGTGAGGCGGATCTTCTTGCCGTTGACGATCAGCGTGCCGCCCTCGACGGCAATGTCGCCCTTGAAGCGGCCGTGCACGCTGTCGTACTTCAGCATGTAGGCCAGGTAATCCGGCTCCAGCAGGTCGTTGATGGCGACGATCTGGATGTCGTCCTTGAAGTTCTGCACCGCCGCGCGGAACACCATGCGCCCGATGCGGCCGAAGCCGTTGATGCCTACCTTGATCGTCATGTCGAAATGCTCCGTCTTGAGGAAATGGATTCAGCGCCGACGGTCATTGTGACGCGGCGCAGAGCTCAACCGGCCAGCACCTTGCGCACCACCGCCGCCACGTTGTCGGCGGTGAAGTTGAAGTGCTTGAACAGCGCGCCCGCCGGCGCGCTCTCGCCATAGCGGTCGAGCCCCACCACCGCCGCGCAGCCGTACTTCCACCAGCCGTCGGTGACACCGGCTTCGACGGCGATGCGCGGCAGCTTCGGCGGCAGCACGCTGGATTTGTACTCTGCGCTCTGGCGGTCGAACACGGTCGTGCTCGGCAGAGAGACGACACGCACCGCGATGCCGTCTTTGGCCAGCGCCGCCTGCGCGTGCAGCGCCAACTGCGCTTCGCTGCCGGTGGCCAGGATGACGGCCTGCGCCTTTTTGTTCAGGCCGACTTCGCCCGGCTCGGCGAGCACGTACGCGCCGCGGCTGATCAGGTCCAGGCTGGCCTTCGGCGCATACGGCAGGTTCTGCCGCGACAGCAAGAGCGCGCTCGGCCGGCTGCGGTGCTCGATCGCGCAGGCCCAGGCCGCAGCCGTTTCGGCGCTGTCGGCCGGCCGCCAGACGTCGAGTCCGGGGATCAGGCGCAGCGACGCCGCATGCTCGACGCTCTGGTGCGTCGGCCCGTCTTCGCCCAGGCCGATGCTGTCGTGGGTGAAGACGTGGATGACGCGAATGCCCATCAGCGCGGCCATGCGGATCGCGTTGCGGCTGTAGTCGGAAAAGGTCAGGAACGTGCCGCCGTAAGGCATGAAGCCGCCGTGCAGCGCGATGCCGTTCATCACTGCGGCCATGCCGAACTCGCGCACACCGTAGTTGATGTGGCGGCCGCCGTTCGAGCTGCCGTCGTCGCCGATGCGCAGCGGCGGCGTGCTCGCGGTGTTGGTGAGGTTCGAGCCCGTCAGATCGGCCGAGCCGCCGAGCATTTCCGGCAGCGCCTTGGTGAACGCTTCGAGCGCGATCTGGCTGGCCTTGCGCGAGGCGATGTTCTCCGCCTTGCCGTGCGCAGCGACGATGGCATCGACGGCGGCCTGCGCAAAGCCTTTGGGCAGCTCGCCCTTCAGGCGCCGCGCCAACTCGGCGGCCAGGGCCGGGTGCGCGGCCTTGTACGAGGCGAAGCGCGCGCTCCACGCCGCTTCGGCTTCGATGCCCTTGCGTTTGCCGTCCCAGGCGCTGTAGGCCGACTCCGGAATGACGAAGGGCTCGTGCGTCCAGCCGAGCGCGCCGCGCGTCGCCTTGATCTCGTCGGCGCCGAGCGCCTCGCCATGCGCCTTGGCGCTGCCGCTGCGGTTCGGCGAGCCGCGGCCGATGCTGGTGCGGGCGATGATCAGCGTCGGCTTGGTGGCGCTCTTTTTTCCTTGCACGATCGCCGCATCGACGGCGCTCACGTCGTGGCCGTCGAGCGGGCCGATGACCTGCCAGCCATAGGCCTCGAAGCGCTTGGCCGTGTCGTCGATGAACCAGGGCTCGACGCGGCCGTCGATCGAGATGCCGTTGTGGTCGTAGACCGCGACCAGCTTGTTCAGCTTCCACGCGCCGGCGAGCGCGCAGACCTCGTGGCTCACGCCTTCCATCAGGCAACCGTCGCCGAGAAAGACGTAGGTGTGGTGGTCCACCACCGCGTGGCCGGGACGATTGAACTCATGCGCCAGCAGCTTTTCCGCCAGTGCCATGCCCACCGCGTTGGCCAGACCCTGACCCAGCGGGCCGGTGGTGGTTTCGACGCCCGGCGTGATGCCGACCTCCGGATGCCCCGGCGTCTTGCTGTGCAGCTGGCGGAAGTTGCGCAGCTCGCTCATCGGCAGCTCGTAGCCGGTGAGGTGCAGCAGCGCGTACTGCAGCATCGACGCATGACCATTGCTGAGCACGAAGCGGTCACGGTCGGGCCAGTGCGGGTGCGTCGGGTTGTGCTTCAGGTGGCGGCCCCAGAGCGCGACCGCGATCTCGGCCATGCCCATCGGCGCGCCGGGGTGGCCGCTGTTGGCCTGCTGCACCGCGTCCATCGCCAAGGCACGGATCGCATTGGCCATCAGCGCCTCGCGGCTGCTGTGGCTGAGCGCGGCGGGGGCGCTCGAATCGGGAACGCGCGCGGAGTCGAGGCTGGACATCTTGGGGTGGCCGGTGAGAAGCGTCGTTGATCATCATCGCCGCGTTGCACGGCGCGCGAAGCTCCGCATTTTATTCTCGGCATGCCGACCTACACTCGTTGGCGATGAACCCAGCCCCGCGCGCCCTGATCCTCGCGGCCGGTCGCGGTGAGCGCATGCGGCCGTTGACCGACACCTGTCCCAAGCCGCTGCTGCCGGTCGGCGGCAAGCCGTTGATCGCCTGGCACCTCGACGCACTGGCGGCGGCCGGCGTGAAGGACGTGGTCATCAACACGGCGTGGCTCGAAGAGCAGTTTCCGGCGACGCTCGGCGACGGCTCGCGCTGGGGCTTGCGCATCCGCTACTCGATGGAGCAGCGCGACCACGGCGGCGCTCTCGAGACTGCCGGCGGCATCGCCAAGGCGCTGCCGTGGTTGGTGCAAGCAGACCTCGACAGCTTCTGGGTCGTCTCGGGCGATGTCTTCGTGCCGACATTCGCGTTCAGCGCTGCCGCGGCACAGTGCTTCGCACAAGCGAACACACTCGCGCACCTGTGGTTGGTGCCGAATGCGCCGCACCATCCTGAAGGTGATTTCGGCATCGACGGCGCGAGCGGCCTGGCGACGACGCTGCCGCCGCGCTACACCTGGGCCAGCGTCGGCTTGTTTCGCGCGGCGATGTTCGACGGTGTCGCGCCCGACAAGCCGATGAAGCTGCGCCCGTTGCTCGACAACGCGATCGCCGCACAGCGCCTCTCGGCGCAACTCTGGCCCGGGCGTTGGATCGACGTCGGCACCACCGAACGACTGCGCGAGGCCGACACGGCAGCCGGCCCATGAAAGCCAGCGCCCGCGCCGTTGCCGTTGCCAGCGTGGCCTGGGTCGGCGTCGCGGTGTGGGCCATCGCCAGCGGGTCACGCCTGGGCGAAGTGGCGACGCTCGTGGTCGGCATCGGCTTGCTGGCCACGGTGTGGTTGCTGCTGCGCGCCACCGACCGCGAGCGCCGGCGCTGGCAGCACACGCTCGACGCGATGCAGGCCGGTATCGTGCTCTACGACGCCGACGACCGCCTGGTGCTGACCAACGCCGAGTTTCGCAAGCTCTACCAGCTCGAAGACGGCCTGACGACGCGCGGCATGCCGTTCGAGGAGCTGCTGCGCACGCGCGTGCTGCGTGGCCTCGTGCCCGAGGCCGTGGGCCAGGAGGAGGCGTGGATCGCCGAGCGCCTGGCGCAGCACCACACCGAACAAGGGCAAACCTTCCTGCGCGAGATGGCCGACAGCCGCTGGCGCCGCATCACCGAGCAGCGCCTGCCCGACGGCAGCCGCCTGGGCTTCTCGATCGACATCACCGAGCTGGTCGAGAACCAGCGCGCGCTCGACGCCTCGCGCCATGAAGCCGAGCGCGCGCACCAGTTGCTGCACGACGCCATCGAGGCCATGCCGGCCGCCGTGGAGATCTACGACCGCAACGACCGGCTCGTGCTCTTCAATCTGCGCATGCTGCAGCTCTACCCGCACATGTCCGGGCGCCGTCTGCTCGGCGAAACTTTCGAGGCGCTGGTGCGCAGCGCGCTGGCGCACGGCAAGGTGCCCGACGCGCTGGGCCGCGAAGAGCAGTGGTTGGCCGAGCGCATGCAACACCGCGGCCGGTCGAGCGCACCGCGCCTGCAGCAGGCGCCGAGCGACGCCTGGTACGAGATCTACGAAACGCCGATGCCGCGCGGCGGCCTCGTCACCGTGCGCCTGGACGCGTCCGAGACCGTGCGGCAGCGCGAAGAACTGCGCGCCGCCCACGACCGTGCGGCCAGCGACCATGCGCTGCTCGACGACGCCATCGAGGCTTTGCCGGACGGCTTCGCCATTTTCGACAGCGACGACCGCCTGCTGCTGTGCAACCAGCCCTACCGCGAGATCTACCGCGACAGCGCGCCGGCGCTGGTGATCGGCGCCACGTTCGAATCGATCGTGCGCTACGGCCTCGAGCGCGGCCAGTACCCGCAGGCCGGCGCCACCGAACGAGAACACCAGGCCTGGCTCGCCGAGCGCCTGTTGCGCCACCGCGAGCCCGACGGCGTGCCGCTGCTGCAGGAGCTGCGCGGCAACCGCTGGCTGCGCATCGACGAGCGGCGCACGCGCGGCGGCGGCGTGGCCGGCGTGCGCACCGACGTCACGGAGATGGTGCGCACGCGGCAAGACCTGGAGGCGGCCGCAGCAGCGCTGCAGCAAGCCAACGCGCGGCTCGAAGACCTCTCCACGACCGACGCGCTGACCGGGCTGGCCAACCGGCGCCGCTTCGACGCACGACTGGCCGAAGAGGTGCAGCGCTCGCACCGCCACGGCACCGCGCTGGCGCTGCTGATGATCGACATCGACCACTTCAAGCGCTACAACGACCTGCTCGGCCACCCGCAGGGCGACAGCGCGCTGCAGGCCGTGGCTGCAGTGCTGGCGCCGCAGGCGCGTCGCCCCGGCGAGTTGGTGGCGCGCTACGGCGGCGAGGAGTTCGCCTTGTTGCTGCCGCATGTCGCCAGCATCATGGCTGCCGCCGTGGCCCAGCGCTGCCTCGACGCCATGGCCTCGCTGGCGCTGCCGCACGGCGCGTCGCCGACGGCCGCGTTTGTCACGCTGTCGATCGGCACGGCGCTGCTGAAATCGCAACAGCGCGAAGACGGCGCGGCCTTCGTGCGCCGCGCCGACGCCGCGCTCTACGCCGCCAAGGCCGCCGGCTGTGCGCGCAGCGTGATCGACGAGACATGACCCGGGAGCCGCCTGTGAAGCCGATCGTTTTCTGGTTCGATCCGATCTCGCCGTTCGCCTACCTCGCCTTCGAACGCTTGCCGCAGGCCCTCGAGGGCTGCAGCTACAGCGTCGACTACCGGCCGCTGTTGTTCGCCGGACTGCTGCAGCATTGGGGGCAGAAGGGGCCGGCCGAGATCGAGCCCAAGCGCGCCTGGACCTACCGTCACGTCGCGTGGCTCGCGCACCAGCACGGCATACCGCTGCAGATGCCGTCGGCGCATCCGTTCAACCCCTTGCAGCTGCTGCGCCTGTGCATCGCGGCGGAGTCGAACCGCCGCGTCGTCGAGGCGGTGATGCGGCACGTGTGGCGCGGCGGCGCTGATGCCGCGGATGCAGCGCGGCTCGAAGCACTGACGCGCGAACTCGCGCCGGCGCGCGAGGTGACATCGGGCGCCATCAAGGCCGAGCTGCGTGCAAACACCGACGTGGCGATGGCGCAAGGCGTGTTCGGCGTCCCGACTTTCGAATGCGACGGCAAGCTGTTCTGGGGCCTGGAGGCGCTGCCGATGCTGCGCGCATCGCTGCGCGGCGATGCGTGGTTCGACGGTCCAGCGTGGGCCGAGGCGAACGCAGCACGGCCGGCGCATCACCGGTCGCGCTGATCTTTCGGCTCTCGCATTCGATTGCGAGGACGAGAACGCTTTGGCTCTGCCTGAGCTGTGAAGAGCGCAAAGCCGCGGGCGGGTGCGCGGCGGCGCGCCACTGCGGCGTCTGCGCCAAAGGCGCGCAACAACGCAAGTCAGCGATTCGACGCCATCGACAGCGTTGTCAGGCCAGCGCCAATGCGCCGTGCTGATGCTGCAAACGCGTCATCGCGCGCGCAAATTCGGCCGCTCCGACGGGATGACCGAAGAGGAAACCCTGGAACTCGTCGCAGCCGCGTGCTTTCAAGAAAAGGCGCTGGGCTTCCGTCTCGACGCCTTCGGCAACGACGCGCAATTCGAGGCTGTGCGCCATGGCGATGATGGCGGTGATGATGGCCGCATCGTCCGGGTCGGTGGCGATGTCGCGCACGAACGACTGGTCGATCTTCAGCGAGGCGATCGGCAGCCGCTTCAGGTAGGACAGCGACGAGTAGCCGGTGCCGAAGTCGTCGATCGACAGCTTGACGCCGAGTTCGGCCAGGCGCCGCGCGTTGGCCAGCGACAGCTCCGGGTCGTGCATCAGGATCGACTCCGTGACCTCGATCTCGAGCAGCGACGACGGCAGCGCATGCTGGCGCAGCACGCGCTCGACCAACTCGGGCAACTCGCGCTCTCGCAAGTGCGGCGCGGCCAGGTTGACCGCCACCGGAATCGGCCGCAGCCCGTTGCCCTGCCAGGCGGCGATCTGCCGGCAGACCTCGGCGATCACCCATTCGGCGATCGGGATCACCAGGTGCGCCTCTTCGGCCAGCGGGATGAATTCCTTCGGCGGCAGCAGGCCGCGCTCCGGGTGCTGCCAGCGGATCAGCGCTTCGGCGCCGACGATGCGGCCGCTCGTCAGGTCGACCCGCGGCTGGTAGTGCAGCACGAACTCGTTGCGCTCGACGGCGCGTCGCAGCAGCGTCTCCATCTGCAGGCGCGCGCGCGCGCTGGCGTTCATCGAGCGGTCGTAGAACTGGAAGCCGCCGCGGCCGCCTTCCTTGGCGCGGTACATCGCCGTGTCGGCGTTCATCAGCAGCGTTTCGATGTCGGTGCCGTCGCCGGGGTAGGTGGCCACGCCGACGCTGCAGCTGACATACAGCTCGTTGCCCAGCACCGTCACCGGCTCGGCCAGCGCGCTGACCAGGCGGCGCGCCACCGAACCCGCATCGACGGCGTCCTGCACGTTGTTCAGCAGCACGATGAACTCGTCGCCGCCGAGGCGGGCGATGGTGTGGCCGTTGTTGCTGCTGCCGTTGTTGTCGACGCCGCTGCGCGTCAGCAGATCGAGACCGCGGATCGAGCCCGACAGGCGCGCGCCGATCTGCTTCAACAGATCGTCGCCGGCGCCGTGGCCGAGCGTGTCGTTGACGCGCTTGAAGTCGTCGAGGTCGATGAACATGATCGCCAGCTGCTCGCCGTTGCGCTCGGCGTGCGCCACCGCCTTGATCAACTGCTCGGTGAAGAGCAGGCGGTTCGGCAGGCCGGTCAGCGTGTCGAAGTAAGCCAGGCGGCGCACCTGCTCCTCGGCATCCTTGCGCCGCGTGATGTCGTGCACCGCGCCGGCCAGGCGCACCGCGCGGCCGAGCTCGTCCTGCTCGATGACCTCGACCTGCTGGTGCACGTGGCGCAGCGCGCCGCCGCGGGCGACCACACGGTGCTCGATGGCGAAGTCGTCGCCGTTTTCGATCGCGCGCTCGCAGGCCAGGCGCACGCGCTCCACGTCTTCCTCGTGCACCGTCGTCAGGAACTGGTCGTCTTCGAGCGCGCCCAGGCCGCTGTCGCGGCCGAAGATGCGCCAGGCCTGCTCGGAGGCGGAGACGCGGCCCTGACGCACGTCCCATTCCCAGTCGCCCATCTCGCCGATGCGCTGAGCGTTCGACAGCCGGCGCTGGTTGTGATTCAACTGGTTGATGGCGGCCGAAGCGCGCAGCATGTAGCGCACGCGGTGCGACAGGATCGGCCAGTTGATCGGCTTGGTGATGAAGTCGGTGGCGCCGACTTCGAATGCGCGCTCGATCGACTGCACGTCGTCGAGGCCGGTCATCATCACCACCGGCACGCGCTGGCCGCCGGGCAGCTTGCGCAGCTCGGCGCAGCAGGTGAAGCCGTCCATCACCGGCATGCTCACGTCCATCAGCACCAGGTCGGGCAGCAGCTCGCGCATCGCCTGCAGCGCCTCGGCGCCGTCGCAGGCTTCGCTGGTTTCGAAGCCGGCGCGCATCAGCGTGGCCCGCGTCAGGCGGCGGCCGCCGGCGTCGTCGTCGACGATCAGGATGCGGTGGCGCTCGGTGTTCATGCGGGCTGTCCCTCAGTGGCCGTACGGCCGCCCGAAGGCGACTGAGCGCCCCCATGGGGGGCCGCGAGCGAAGCGAGTTTGGGGGTCTGAACTTCGGCTTTGAGCAGCGGGCGCACCGCTTCGACCTGTTGTTCGATCTCGTGCAGCAGCGGCGGCGCGTCGGCGAGTTCGCCGCTGCGGCCGATTCGCTCCAACTCGCGGCACAGCTTGACGACGCCGGACGCGCCGACGTTGCCGCTGGCCGACTTGAAGGCGTGCGCCACGCGAGCGAGTTCGGACGCGTCCTTGGCGCCGACGGCGTTGCGCAGCGCGTCGAGGTGGCGCGGCGTTTCGTCGAAGAAGATGCCGATGACCTCGGCCAGGATCGTGCCTTCGCCGTCGTCGAGTTCGCGGATGCCGGCCAGCGCCTTGGCGTCGAGCGCCGCGCTCGCCACCGGCGCTGCCGCCGCCTCGGTCACCGCCACCAGCGGCGCCGGCTGCGTGCGCAGCGCGTCGGCCGAGCCTTCGACCATCTGCGCCGGCAGCCAGCGCGCCATCAAGGCGCCGAGCTGGTGGCGCGTGTAGGGCTTGGCCAGGTGGCCGTCCATGCCGGCCTCGATGCAGACATCGGCATCGCCGACCAGCGCGTTGGCCGTCAGCGCGACGATCGGCAATCGCCGCGGCTGCAGGCTGGCCTGCTCCCACTGGCGGATCTGGCGCGTCGCCTCGTAGCCGTCCATGACCGGCATCTGGCAGTCCATCAGCACGATGTCGTAGTCGCCGCGCTGCACGGCGGCCAGCGCTTCCTGGCCGTTGGGCACGATGTCGAACTCGCAGCCGAGCGACTTCAGCATGTTGCGGGCGACGAACTGGTTGACGCCGTTGTCCTCGGCCATCAGCACGCGGCAGTGCAGGCGCAGCGCCGAGCCGGCCGGCGTGGCCGGCGCGGTCTCGCTGACGAGGCCGCCGACGGCCTGCGCCAATGCGCGATAGAGCTCATGGCGGCGCACCGGCTTGGACAGATAGGCGCTGATGCCGGCCTCGCGTGCGCGCGCCAACTCGTCGGTCGAATGCAGCGAGGTCACGAGCACGATGCGCAGGCCGGCGAGCGCCGGGTCGTTGCGCACCGCGGCGGCCAGCGCCAGGCCGTCCATGCGCGGCATCTTCATGTCGATGATCGCCAGCTCGAACGGGTTGCCCTCGCGCGCCGCCTGGCGCAGCGCCTGCAAACCGGCCAGGCCATCGACCGCGGTGGCTGAGCGCATGCCCACGGCCTGCGCGTGGTAGTCGAGGATCTCGGCGTTGGTGGCGTTGTCGTCGACCACCAGCACGCGCCGCCCGGCGAGCTCGCCGGGGTAGGGCACCGCCGGCAGGCTCTGCGCCTGTTCGAGCGGCAACGTGAACCAGAACGTGGAGCCCTGGCCGGGCACGCTGTCGACACCGATCTCGCCGTGCATCAGGTCCACCAGATGTCGGCTGATCGCCAGGCCCAACCCGGTGCCGCCGAAGCGCCGCGTCGTCGAGCCGTCGGCCTGCGCGAACGGCGAGAACAGGCGCTTCTTCGCGTCGTCCGCAATGCCGATTCCGGTGTCGCGCACACTGATGTGCAGCCGCCCGTCGTCGTTCATGCCGACCGTGACGACGACCTCGCCGCTCTCGGTGAACTTGACGGCATTGGCCAGCAGGTTGGTCAGCACCTGGCGCAGGCGGTACGGGTCGCCGCGCGTCGCCGCGGGCAGGCGGTCGTCGATGCGGCAGGCCAGCTCGAGCTTCTTCGCATGCGCGCGCGGCGCCATCAGCTGCACCACGTCTTCGACGGCTTGATAAAGATCGAAGTCGAGCGTCTCGATCTCCAGCTTGCCGGCTTCGATCTTCGAGAAGTCGAGGATGTCGTTGATGATCGACAGCAGCGTCTCGCCCGAGCTGCGCACGGTTTCGAGGAAGGGCCGCTGCTGCGCGTTGAGCGGCGTGTCGAGCAGCAGCTCGGTCAGGCCGAGCACGCCGTTCATCGGCGTGCGGATCTCGTGGCTCATGTTGGCCAGGAACTCGCTCTTGGCGCGGTTGGCGCTTTCCGCCTGCGCGGTCGCGAACCGCAGCTCGGCCTCGAGGCGCTTCTGATCGGTGACGTCGGTAGCGACCAGCAGGATACCTGTGACGATGCCGTCGCGGTCGCGCACCGCGGCGCTGCGGACGTCGATCCACAGTCCCTGCCCGTCCTTGCGTCGGCACGGGCGCACCCAGCGTCGCTCCTCGCCGCGCCAGACCGCGCCCAGCTCCTCGGCGACCACCTCCTCGGGCGTCTCGGGATGAAGCGCCGCCAGCGTCTCGCCGATCATCTCGGCGCGCGTGTAGCCGAAGAGGGCCGTGGCGCCGTGATTCCAGAACGTCACTCGGCGGTCGCGATCGAGAACGACGACGCTGTCGCGGACGTTCTCGAGGATGATGCTGAGCTCGACGTGGTGCGCCTCCGACTGCACCAGCGACTCCTGGCCGCTGCGCAGCAGGATGGTGGCGCCCGAGTCTGGATCGACGACAGCCTCGACCTCGCTGCCCAGCTCGGCGCACAAGGCCTCGCGCGCCGACGCCATCGCCCGGATCAGCTGCCGGATGCGATCCGCATCGCCGACGGACTGCATGGCCATCGCGGTCACGGCGGTACCGCCTCGACCCCGAGGGCGGCGAGCACCGTCGCCGGGTCGCTGAGATCGCCGATCACGCGGATGCGCGGCGCCGGCACGAGGCGGATGAGCGTCGGCGTGACGAGCACCTCATCGGCCACCGCGCGGCGCGGTTCGCTGAGCACGTCGACGACCTCGAGGTCGTCGAGGCTGATCAGATGTCGATCGCAGAGCTGGCGCAGGTTCTCCCTGGCGCGCACCGAATTGAGCAGCCGCCCGGCCACGTACAGGCGAAGGCTGACGCGCTCGATGCGCGGCGCCGCAGCCGGTCGTTTCTTCATGGTCATCGTCCTCCCCCCGGTCCGCCATGCCGGGCTCCCCTACCCCTCCGCCGCGGCCTGGCGCCGGCCCGCGCCGGTGCCGGCTGGCCAACGGTC
>CADEEN010000067.1 GCA_902826345.1 uncultured Burkholderiales bacterium
CAAGGACTGGAGCGAACGCACGCGCACGACGCAGGAGGCCGCGCGCTCGATGCAGCCGCAGCTCTCGGCGCTGCCGGGCGTGCAGGCGTTTCCGATCACGCCGCCGAGCCTGGGGCAGGGCTTCCGTTCGCAGCCGATCAACTTCGTCGTCGTCACCAACGACAGCTACGAAAACCTGCAGCGGGCGACGCAGGCCATCGTCGCCGAGATGCAAAAGAACCCGGGCTTCGTCCAGCCCGACACCGACCTGCGCTTGAACAAACCCGAGCTGCTGATCGAAGTCGATCGCGACCGCGCGGCCGATCAGGGCGTGGCCGTCGATCAGGTGGCGCGCACGGTGGAGACGATGCTCGGTGGGCGCAACGTCACGCGCTACAAGCGCGGCTCGGACCAGTACGACGTCATCGTGCAGACGGTGGCCGCTGGCCGGGCGCGGCCGGACGACATCGAAAAGCTCTTCGTGCGCACGCGCAACGACACGATGGTGCCGCTGTCGTCGCTGGTGAAAGTCAGCGAATCGGTGGCGGCGCGCGAGCTGAACCACTTCAACCAGCGGCGCTCGGTGACGATCACCGCGAATCTCGCGCCGAACTACGCGCTCGGCGAGGCGCTGGCCTTCATGGACACGACGGCGGCCAAGGTGCTCGAGCCCGGCTACGCGACCGAGCTCAATGGCGTCAGCCGCGAGTTCCGCGCGTCGAGCGGCGCGCTCGGCCTGGTCTTCGTGCTGGCGTTGGTCTTCATCTTCCTCGTGCTGGCGGCGCAGTTCGAGAGCTTCGTCGATCCGTTCATCATCTTGCTCGCGGTGCCGCTGTCGATGGTCGGCGCGCTCGCCGCACTGAAACTTGCCGGCGGCACGCTCAACGTCTATTCGCAGATCGGCCTGGTGACGCTGATCGGCCTGATCACCAAGCACGGCATCCTGATCGTCGAGTTCAGCAACCAGTTGCGGCAGCAGGGCCGTGACATCCGCGAGGCGGTGATGGAAGCCGCGACGCTGCGCCTGCGGCCGATCCTGATGACGACCGGCGCGATGGTGCTCGGCGCGCTGCCGCTGGCGCTGGCGCGTGGCGCCGGCGCGGAATCACGTCAACAGATCGGCTGGGTCATCGTCGGCGGCATGACGGTCGGCACGCTGCTGACGATCTTCGTCGTGCCGACGGTCTACACGTGGTTCGCGCGGCAGCGCGTGCCGGGTGAGATCACCGAGCAGGCGATCGGGGACGTGGTGTCGGCGAAGTAGGTGGGCGCGCGGCGCGGCTGCGCCTGCGCGGCTGCGCAGCCACCCATTGCTTCAGCGCATCGTCCATGCGCGTTTGCCAGCCTTCGCCGCCCGAGCGGAAGAACTCCAGCACTTCCGCGCTGTAGCGCACGCTGACGAGTTGCTTGGTCGGCGCCGCTTGCGCCCCACGTTGACCCGGTTTTCGTTTGGCGCTGACGGCATCGCGCACTGCGGCGTAGCCGCCGCCTTTGACGACGACGGCGTCTTGCCACTTCGCAGCTTCCTTGGCCGTAAGAGCGCGATCCTTGCCCGGCGCGCGGCGGATCATGTCTTCCCAGTCGGAAGACTTAACGGGTCGCTTCTTTGACGTAGTTCCTGACTTCATGCTTTTCTGCCTTTCGCAGGCTGATGACGTGGAAGTCGTCATCTCGTTCCGTGTAGGTCAGGTGGACGACTTGCCCTTGGAGCCAGCCGATAGCGTTGAGGCGCAGCTCGCCGTAGCGGTCTCGTTTGTCTTCGAACACAACGACGGGTCCATCGAACAACGCCTCGCAACCCTCGAAGTCCAGACCGTGTTCGCGCAGGTTCTTGCGGCGTTTGGCCTCGTCCCAGGTCGGCATGATTTGATTGTAGCTACAAAAAGCAGCCGTGACCAGCAGCGCTCACCCCACCCGAGACGCCGCGTGCACGCCGAACACGCCGATAACGATCAGCCCGATGCTGGCCAGCTTCAGCGCCGTGGCCGGCTCCTTGAAGTACCAGAAGCCGATGGCCGCGGTGGCGACGGTGCCGACACCGGACCACACCGCATAGACGACCGACAGGCCGAGCGTGCGGATGACGAAGGTGTTGAGTGCGAACGAGATGGCGTAGAAGACGAAGATCAGCACCGATGGCGTGACGCGCGTGAAGCCGTCGGACAGGCGCATGCTGACGGTGCCGGCGATCTCGAAGACGATCGCAGCGGCGAGCAACCACCACGCCTGGGCAAACGTCGGCAGGAACGTCACACCAGGCCGTCGAACGGAATCACGTCGATCTCGTCGCCGGCGTCGATGTTGCCTTGCTCTTGGTGCAGCACCAACAGGGCGTTGGCCGCACTCATGCTCGACAGGATGCCCGAGCCCTGGCTGCCGGTGATCGCCACCTGCCAGCGGCCGTCGGCGCTGCGCGCGACGATGCCGCGCTGGTACTCGGTGCGGCCGGGCTTCTTGCGCAGCGGCGTCGTGCAGGCGGCGCGCAGCAGGGGTTGTGTGGTTTCGCTCATGCCGCTCATCGTGCGCAGCGCGTCGCGCACGAAGGCGTAGAAGGTGACCATCACCGCCACCGGGTTGCCGGGCAGGCCGAAGAGGATCGCGTTGTTGATCCTGCCGATCGCCATCGGTCGGCCGGGCCGCATCGCGATGCGCCAGAAGAGCACGTCACCGAGTTCGGCCATGATCTTCTTGGTGTGGTCGGCTTCGCCGACGGACACGCCGCCGGAGGTGATGACGGCGTCCGCGCTCGCCGCCGCTTCGCTGAACGCAGCGCGCAACGCCGCCGGGTCGTCGCGCACGACGCCGAGGTCGATGACCTCGCAGCCCAGGCGCTGCAACATGCCCCAGATCGTGTAGCGGTTGCTGTCGTAGACGCAGCCGATGTCGAGCGGCTCGCCGATCGAGCGCAACTCGTCGCCGGTGGAGAAGAACGCCACGCGCAGCTTGCGCAACACCGGCACCTCGGCCTGGCCGAGCGACGCCAGCAGGCCGAGGTCGGCAGGGCGCAGCAGGCGGCCGGCGCGCAGTGCCGATGAGCCGCGCGCCAGGTCTTCGCCCTTCAAGCGCCGGTTGTCGCCGCTGCGCACGACGTTGGCGGGGATGCGCACGGCGTCGGCTTCGGTCCGGGTGAACTCTTGCGGCACGACGGTGTCGAGCCCTGGCGGCATGACTGCGCCGGTCATGATGCGCACGCAGTGGCCGGCGGGCACGTCGCCGCTGAAGTTCTGGCCGGCGAAGCCGGTGCCGGCGATGCGCAACACGGTGTCGGCCCCGGCTTGCAGGTCGGCGCCTCGCAGCGCGTAGCCGTCCATCGCCGAGTTGTCGTGCGCGGGCACGTCGATCACCGAGACGATGTCGCGCGCGAGCACACGGCCGAGGGCCGAGCGCAGCGCGATGCTTTCGATCGCCGTCACGCGCGGCACGAGGCGCGCGATGAACTCCTGCGCCTGCGCCACCGGCAGCGCATTCGGGTCGTAGCCGGCGACGCACGAGGCGATTCGTTCGAGCGTCTGCGAGGTCATTTCAGATGCAGCAGCATGTGGTGCTTGTCGAAGAACCCGCCGCCGACGCGGATCGCTCGCGGCAAGGTGCCGTAGCGCACGAAACCGCTGCGCTCGTACAGGCGCTCGGCGACGGCGTTACCGGCGGTGACGTTGAGGGTGAGTTGGTGCAGCCCGGCGTCGGCGCCGGCGCGTTCGATCAGCGCGTCGATCAGCGCACGGCCGACCCCGCGGCCTTGCTCATCGGCGTGGACCATCATGCCGGTGACATGGCCGATGTGTTGCACCTTGATCCGCGGATCGTGCTCGCAGGTCACGGCGCCGACGAGACGGTCGCCGCGGAAGGCGCCTAGCGTGAAGGCGCGCGTCGCGTCGTTGCCCAGGCGGGCGGCGTAGCTCTGGGCCGTGCGCTGCGCCTCGGTGGCGGCGTCGGACGTGAACGCGTCTTCGTGGTGCGCCAGCGCATGGTCGCGCAGTGCCTTGTAGGCAACGAGGTCGCTCGGCTGCAACTCGCGCACCGTCAGATCAGCCAACGCACTCATCTTTGAAGCTGCGCCAGTTCCTGCGCCGTGTTGGCGTTGAAGAACGCATTGGCATCGGCAAAGCGCACGCCGACGGCCTTGTGCTGCGCGAACCAGGCGTCGATCTTGCGGCCGCCGCCTTGCATGAAGGCGACGAGGCTTTCCATCAACTCGTTCTTCAGCAGGCAGAACACCGGGTGCGATTGCTCGCGGCCGTCGGCTTCGAGCGTCACCGCGTAGGCGATGTCGGCTTGCTGCTCGTGCGCTGCGCGAGCAAGGTGTTCCACGAGATCGAGTGGAAACTCCGGCGTGTCGCAGGGCACGGTGACGAGCCACGGCGTCTGGCATTGCTCCAGGCCGACGAGCACGCCGGCGAGCGGCCCGGCGTAGTCGGTGGTCGAGTCCGGATGCACCGGCGCGCCGAGCGCCTCATACGCGCCGAGGTTGCGGTTGGCGTTGATCAGCAGCGCGCCGACCTGCGGCTGCAGGCGCATCAGCGCGTGCATCGCCAGCGGCAGGCCGCGGTGGTTCTGCAGGCCCTTGTCGACGCCGCCCATGCGGCTGCCGCGTCCGCCGGCGAGGATCAGGCCGGTGATCTGATCTGCGCTCGGCATCTAGCCTCCGATGTAGTGCATCTCGACCTTGCGCTCAGCGGTCGGCGCCACGCCGGCACTGCGCAATTCGGAGTAGCGGTCGCTGCGTTGCGTCCAGATGTCGGCCAGCGCGCCGCCGATCTGTTCGTCACTCGCGGTTGCTTCGCGCAGCAGATGGCGCAGGTCATGCCCCTGCGTCGCAAACAGGCACAGGTACAGCTTGCCTTCGGTGGACAACCGCGCGCGGTTGCAGTCGCGGCAGAAGGCCTGCGTGACGCTGGAGATGACGCCGATCTCGCCGCCGCCGTCGGCATAGCGCCAGCGCTCGGCCGTCTCGCCATCGGTTTGCGCGCTGATCGGCTGCAGCGGATAGACGCTGCCGATGCGCTCGATCAACTCGCGCGACGGCAGCACATGGTCCATGCGCCAGCCGTTTGTTTCTCCGACGTCCATGTACTCGATGAAGCGCAGCACGACCGCGCCGCCGTAGTGCTCGCGGAACCAGCGCGCCATCGGCAGGATTTCGCCGTCGTTGGTGCCGCGCTTGACGACCATGTTCACCTTCACCGGCGACAGGCCCGCGGCGAGTGCAGCGTCGATGCCGGCCAGCACATCGGCGACGGGGAACTCGACGTCGTTCATGCGCTGGAAAATCGCGTCGTCGAGCGCGTCCAGGCTGACGGTGATGCGCTTCAGGCCCGCCTCGGCCAGCGCTTTGGCCTTCTTCGTCAGCAGCGAGCCGTTGGTGGTCAGCGTCAGGTCCAGCGGCTCGCCGTCGGCGCCGCGCAGCTCAGCGAGCATCCCGACGAGCACGTCGAGGTGCTTGCGCAGCGTCGGCTCGCCGCCGGTCAGGCGAATCTTTTTCACGCCGTGCGAGGCGAACACGCGCGCCAGCCGCGTGATCTCTTCGAAGCTGAGCAACGAGGTCTGCGGCAGGAAGGCGTAGTCGCGGTCGAAGACTTCCTTGGGCATGCAGTAGCTGCAGCGGAAGTTGCAGCGGTCAGTGACCGAGATGCGCAGGTCGCGCAGCGGCCGGCCGAGCGCGTCGGCGAGCAGGCCGTTGGCGGGGTGGGTGTGCGTCGGCACGCGGGGCAGCAGCGCGCGGTGACGCTGCTCGGCGATCGGGATCACCGACGCTTTGCGCGTCTGTGAGGGTGGTGGCAGTGAGGCTTCGCCCATACGGACATTGTGCGGCATGCGTTTGGCCATGCGACCGCCGCGGATCCGGCTCTGCCGGGCCGCCAGCGGTGCCCCTTGAGGGGGCAGCGGCGCAGCCGCTCTGGGGTGGTCGTCAGATCACGACGCGCCGGGCGCCGTCGTAACGTTCCATCCAGTAGCGGTTGCGCAGCGGCTCCAGTCGCACCAGCGCGCCGGTGCGCGGCGCGTGGATGAAGCGCGCATCGCCGATGTAGATGCCGACATGCGAGTTCGCGCGCTGCAGCGTGTTGAAGAAGACGAGGTCACCCGGCTGCAATTCGAATCCCGGCACATCGACGAAGCGTGCGGCGCTGGCCTGGTCTTGCGAGCGCCGCGGCAAGGTGATGCCCAGGTGCGTCTGGAACAGGTGGCGCGTGAAACCGCTGCAGTCGAAGCCGTTGTCGATGTCGTTGCCGCCGAAGCGGTAGGGCACACCGACGAGGCCGATCGCCGAGACCAGCAGTTCGGCCACTTGCGGCGGCGGCGGCACCTCGTCGGTGGTGCGGCGATCGAACGCCGTGCGCGGTGGCGCGGGCTTGTTGGTCCTCGTCGCGCAGCCCCAAAGGGTGGCCAGCAGGGCAAACCCCGTGGCTTGGAAGGCGCGGCGCGTGGACATAGCCGGGAGGATAAGTTGACGAGTTGAGAAACTCAATGACGACAAGGCTTTGCCTACTGAATTGCAGGTGAATTCTAGATGTTGCACCCGGGTGAGATGCGTCAGCCTGCGGTCAGCGCGGGCCACGCCAATGCGGGCATCGCGCAGACAATCGATCATCGAGGAGACCTCTGTCCATGTTCAATGCACTGTGGCTGCAAAAGGATGACGCCGGCTTTCGCGCCGGTGTCGAAACGTTGGCTGACGATCGCTTGCCGGCGCTGGCCGACGGCGACGTGCTGATCACCGTCGAGTACTCGACGCTGAACTACAAGGACGGTCTGGCGCTGACGAACAAGGGCCCTGTCGTGCGCACGTGGCCGATGGTGCCGGGCATCGACGGCGCCGGCACGGTGCTCGAAAGCCGGCATGCGAATTGGAAGCGTGGTGACCGCGTGATTCACAACGGCTGGGGCGTCGGCGAGGCGCGCTGGGGCTGCCTGGCAGAACGCGCGGTGCTCGCCGGCAACGGCCTGGTGCGCTTGCCGCCGGCCTTCACCGCGCGGCAGGCGATGGCCATCGGGACGGCGGGCTACACCGCGATGCTGTGCGTGCTGGCGATCGAGCGTCATGGCGCTGCGCCGAAGGACGGCGAGGTGCTCGTCACCGGCGCCACCGGCGGCGTCGGCAGCATTGCGCTGGCCGTGCTGTCGCGCCTGGGCTGGCGCGTCGTCGCCTCGACCGGCAAGGCGCAGGAAGCCGCGTACCTGACCTCACTCGGCGCGGCCGAGGTCATCGACCGCGCCGCGCTCGCCGCCGCCGGCAAGCCGCTGCAGAAAGAGCGCTGGGCCGCGGTGGTCGACACGCTGGGTTCGCACACCCTGGCCAACGCCTGCGCGCAAACGCGCTACGGCGGCGTGGTCGCGGCCTGTGGTCTTGCACAGGGCATGGACTTGCCGTCGAGCGTGGCGCCGTTCATCCTGCGCGGCGTGACGCTGGCCGGCATCGACAGCGTGATGGCGCCGTTGGACAAGCGCGAGGCCACGTGGCAGCGCTTGGCGCGCGATCTCGACACGCAGTTGCTGGAATCGATGATCGACGAGGTGCCGCTGTCGCAAGCCATCGCACGCGCCGCCGACCTGATGGACGGCAAGGTGCGCGGGCGCATCGTCGTGAGGACCGCGGCATGAACTACCAAGACTTCTACCGGGCCTCGATCGATCATCCCGACACCTTCTGGGCCGAACAAGCGCAACTGATCGACTGGCAGCGGCCGTGGGACCGCGTGCTCGACGACACGAACCCGCCGTTCTCGCGCTGGTTCGTCGGCGGGCAGACGAACCTCTGCCACAACGCCGTCGATCGGCATGCGGCGACGCACCCGGATCGCAGCGCGTTGATCTGGGTGTCGACCGAGATCGATCAGGAGAAGGTCTACACCTTTGCGCAATTGCAGCGCGAGGTCGAAATCATGGCGTCGATCCTGCTATCCCTCGGCGTGAAGCAGGGCGACCGCGTGCTGCTCTACATGCCGATGATTCCCGAGGCCGCGTTCGCGATGCTGGCCTGCGCGCGCATCGGTGCGATCCACTCGGTGGTCTTCGGCGGCTTTGCGAGCGTCAGCCTGGCCAGCCGCATCGAGGATGCGCAGCCGAGCGTGATCGTCAGCGCCGACGCCGGCTCGCGCGCCGGTAAGGTGGTGCCGTACAAGGGTCTGCTCGACGAAGCGATCCGTCTGTCGTCGCACAAGCCGAGCCACGTGCTGCTGGTCGATCGCGGCTTGGCGCCGATGGCGCTCACGGCCGATCGCGACGTCGACTACACGCGCCTGCACGAGCAACACCAGGACGCGCGCGTGCCCTGCACCTGGCTCGACGCCACGCACCCGAGCTACACGCTCTACACCAGCGGCACGACGGGCAAACCGAAGGGCGTGCAGCGCGACACCGGCGGCTACGCGGTGGCGCTGGCGTCGAGCATGAAGCACATCTTTCTCGGCCAGCCGGGCGAAACCTACTTTTCCACCAGCGACATCGGCTGGGTCGTCGGCCACTCGTACATCGTCTACGGCCCGTTGATCGCCGGCATGGCGACGATCCTGTACGAAGGCCTGCCGATCCGCCCCGACGCCGGCATCTGGTGGAGCCTGGTCGAGCGCTTCAAGGTGACGTCGATGTTCTCGGCGCCGACCGCCGTGCGCGTGCTGAAAAAACAAGACCCGGCGTTCCTCAAGAAGTACGACCTGTCGAGCTTGCGCGCGCTGTTCCTCGCCGGCGAGCCGCTCGACGAGCCCACCGCAAAGTGGATCGCCGACAGCCTCGGCCGGCCGATCATCGACAACTACTGGCAGACCGAAACCGGCTGGCCGATCCTGTCGTTGTGCAACGGCATCGAGAAAGCGCCGAGCAAGTTCGGCTCGCCGGGCAAACCGGTCTATGGGTACGACGTGAAGTTGCTGGACGAGAACACCGGTGAAGAGTTGAAGGGCGCGAACCAGAAAGGCGTGGTCGCCATCGCCGGCCCGCTGCCTCCCGGCTGCATGCAGACCGTGTGGCGCGACAACGCGCGCTTCGTCAGCACCTACTGGAAGAGCATCCCGGGGCAGCCGGTGTACTCGACGTTCGACTGGGGCATCCGCGACGACGACGGCTACTTCTTCATCCTCGGCCGCACCGACGACGTGATCAACGTCGCAGGACACCGCCTGGGCACGCGCGAGATCGAGGAGAGCATCTCGTCGCATGCCAATGTGGCCGAGGTCGCGGTGGTCGGCGTTGCCGATGCGCTCAAAGGCCAGGTGGCGATGGCCTTCGTCGTCCTGAAGTCGCCCACCGACGAGCCGCTGAAGTTGGAAGGCGACATCATGAAACTGGTCGACACGCAACTCGGTGCCGTCGCGCGCCCGAGCCGCGTGCGTTTCGTCACCGTGCTGCCGAAAACGCGCTCGGGCAAGCTGCTGCGCCGCGCCATCCAGGCCGTGTGTGAAGGGCGCGACCCGGGTGACCTGACGACGATCGAAGACCCGACGGCGCTGCAGCAGATCAAGGACCTCGTCACCGCCGGCTGACCCTTCGCTGCCGCAGTCCATCGCATCGGGCGTCGGTGCGGCGCCGGCCGCGGGGCAGAATCCGCGTCTCACGGAGACGCGATGAAACTGCTGTTGTGTTGGGTGGTCGTTGGGCTGTGGGCTGGCGCGAACAGCGCCGCGGCGGCCGCGCTGCCCGGCGGGCCGTTTCCCGTTTACCGCCACGCCGCCGAGGTGCAATCGGCTTGCGAGCGCGGCTTGGCCGGCGCGAAGTCGCGCGTTGCGCAACTCGAGCGCCGCCGCGGCGACGACCGCTGGATCACGTCGATGGACGATCTCGCCGCCTACATCGAAGACGTGTCGGGCCCGATCTTCGTGCTGACCACCGTGCACCCCGACAAGGCCGTGCGCGACGCCACGCAAGCCTGCGAGCTGCGCTGGCAGGACTTCGACTCGACGCTCAAACAGAACGAAAAGCTCTACCGCGCTGCGCGCCAGGTCAAGCCGCGCGATGCCATCGAGCGCGAGTTCATGAAGAGCACGCTCGAGTCGTTCGAGGACGCCGGCGTCAGCCTGCCGCCGAAGCAGCGCCGCCAGGCCAAGGCCTTGCAGGATCGCATCACCGCCTTGGCGCAGCAGTTCGAGCGCAACGTGCGCGACGAGGTCGTGCAGGTGGCACTCACCGAAGCCGAGCTGCAAGGCGTGCCGCCGTCGTTGTGGGCCGAGGCCAAGCGCGACGCCACCGGCCGCGTGCTGATGACGATCGACGACGCGACGTACTTCCCGCTGATGCGCAACGCCACCGACGCCACGGTGCGCGAACGCATCTGGCGCGCCGACACCAACAAAGGCGGCGAAGCGAATCTGAAGCTGCTCGCCGAACTCGGCCGCCTGCGGCTCGATTACGCGCGCCTGTTCGGCGCCGACAGCTACGCCGACTTCACGCTGCGCCATCGCATGGCGCAGAGCGCGGCGCGCGCCACGCGCTTTCTAGGTGAGGTGCAGCAGGCCGTCGGCGAACGCGAGCGCGCCGAGGTGGCCGACATGCGCGCGGCCAAGGCGCAGGCCTTGGGCCAACCACCGGCCGACGTGCGCATCGAGCGTTGGGACGCCGTGTTTTATGCCGAGCAGATCCGCCGCGTGCGCCATGCCGTCGATCAGGAAGTTTTCCGCAAGCACCTGCCGACGCAGGAGAGCCTGCTGCTGGCGATGCGCATGATCGAGATGCTGTTCGGCGTGAAGTACTCGCGCATCGAGGGCGTACCGCTGTGGCACCCCGATGCGCAGGCCTGGGCGGTGAGCGATGCCGCCACCGGCCAGCCGCTGGCCGGGCTGATCGTCGATCTGTACGCACGTGAAGGCAAGGGCAGCGGCGCTTTCGTCTGGAGCCACCGCAACAGCGCCACGCGGCTGAAGCGCCTGCCGCAAGCCGTGCTGGTGACCAACTTCGATCGCCGCGGCCTGACGCTCGAAGACTTCGGCGAATCGCTGCTGCACGAGTTCGGCCACTCGGTGCACAACGCGCTGTCACGCACGCGGCTGGTGTCGCAGGGCGGCACCAACGTGCTGCGCGATTTTGTCGAAGCGCCGTCGCAGATGCTCGAAGACTGGATCTACGAGCGCAACGTGCTCGACCTGATGCGCGAGGTCTGCGCCGCCTGCCCGCCGATCCCCGACGCGCTGCTGGCGCAGGCCAAGGCGGCCAAGCGTTTCGGCCTGGGCACACGCTACGCGCGACAGGCGCTGTACGCGTCGTTCGACCTCGGCATGCACGGCGCCGGCGCACCGGAGCCGATGCCGTTGTGGGCGCGCATGGAAGGCGCCACACCGCTCGGCCACGTGGCGGGCACGATGTTCCCGGCCGGCTTCGGCCACGCCGCCAGCGGCTACGCGGCCGGCTACTACGGCTACCTGTGGAGCGAGGTCGTGGCGGCCGATCTGCGCACCGCGTTCGACGGCCGAAGGCTCGACCCCGCCGTTGGGAAGCGCTACCGCGACAGCGTGCTCGCGCAAGGCGGCCAGCGCCCGCCGCAAGACCTGCTGCGGGCGTTTCTCGGCCGCGACACCAACACCCAGGCTTTCTTCGAGGACTTGAAGCGATGAATCGAATCACTCTGGCGCTGGCCGCCGCGCTGTCGCTGACCACACCCGCTTTTGCGCAAACGCCTGCGCCCAAGCCGCGTATCGAAAAAGCGGCCGATCTGCCGCGCTTCACCTACAAGCTCGATGCCAAAGTCGAAGACGTGGTGCGCTCGAAGGAGCGCTTCGCTGCTCTTTCAACGCAGCTGCGGCGCGACGTGGAGTCGGTGCGCGCCGGCTACGACATCGCGGACAAATCGACGCAGCGCGATTTGCTCGGACTGCTCGCCGCGCTCGACTTCCTGGGCGGCCAGTACGACCGCACGCTGGAGCGCGTCGAGCAGATCCGCGCGCTGCAGGACAAGCCGGCCGACAAGCTGCTGTCGGGCCTGCGCCTGCGCGCGATGGCGCGCGCCGCCAAGGCGCACGGCGTCGGCGGCGAAGCCTATGTGCGCGCCGTCGGCGAAGACATTGCGAAAGAGATCGCGCCGCTGCCGCGCGACGTGGTCGAGAACGGCCTGAAGGAAGCCAAGGCCGGCGCTGAAACGATGGGCGAGGGCCGCTTGATCGGCTACCTGCGCGAGGCGGTGCAGCCGGTGGTCGATGCCAACGGCGGTGTGCTGTCGTCGGACTTCGCGCCGGCGCTCATCAACATCCGCCTGTCGATCACCTCGGTGCTGCCGCTCAAAGCCACCCTGGTCGACACCTACGGCGCCTGGCTCAACGCCAACAAGGTCAGCAAGCCCGACATCTGGGCAGCGCGCGAAGTAACGCTGCCGGCGGACCCGACAGCCAAGCCCGTCGTGATCGCGGTCTGGGACAGCGGCACCGACACGTCGTTGTTCGGCAAGCAGGTGCTGCGCGACAAGAGCGGCAAACCCGTGCTGATCGCTTTCGACAAGTACAGCAAGCCGGCGCGCGGCGAGCTGATGCCGATCCCGAAGGCGCTGCAGGCCCGCTTGCCGCAGATGAAGGCGCGCACCAAGGGCTTCTCCGATCTGCAGTCGAACATCGACAGCCCGCAGGCTACCGAGGTCAAGACTTTCATCTCGTCGCTGACGCCAGAGCAGTACAAGCCGGCCATCGAGGAGCTGAGCCTGGCCGGCAACTACGAGCACGGCACGCATGTGGCCGGCATCGCGATGGCGGGCAACCCGCAGGCGCGGCTGCTGGTGGCGCGCATCGAGTTCGACCACAAGCTGCAGCCCGACCCGTGTCCGAGCCGCGAGCAGACCGAACGTGACGCGCGCGCGGCGGCGGCCTACGTCGCATTCTTCAAAACGCACGACGTGCGCGTCGTCAACATGAGCTGGGGCGGCAGCGTCGGCGACATCGAGAACGCGTTGGAGAAATGCGGCTTGGGCAAGACGCCCGAGGCGCGCAAGGCCACCGCACGCGAGTACTTCGAGATCAGCAAGACCGCGCTGACCAACGCGATGGCCGGCGCGCCGCAGATTCTCTTCGTCACCGCGGCCGGCAACAGCAACCAGGACGCGAGCTTCGTCGAGGACATTCCGGCCGGCATCGTGCTGCCGAACCTGCTGACGATCGGCGCCGTCGATCGCGCCGGCGACGAGGCCGGCTTCACCAGCTACGGGCCGACGGTGAAGGCGCATGCCAACGGTTATCAGGTCGAGAGTTATCTGCCGGGTGGCGAGCGCGTGGCGTTGTCGGGCACGTCGATGGCGTCGCCGCAAGTGGCGAACCTGGCGGGGAAAATTCTTGCGGTCAATCCGAGGCTGAAGCCGACCGAGGTGATCGATCTGATCGTCTCGACGGCGGAGCGCACGGCCGACGGGCGGCGCAATTTGATTCATCCGAAGAAGGCGCTGGTAGCGGCGGGGTTGAAATAGAGGTGCGGTGCGGTGCGGTGCGGTGCGCGAGCAAGGCTTGGGGCCGGCCGGTGTGGGGCTGCGGATGCGACGCCCGCTGCGCGGGTACGCTGCGGTGCTCAGGATTCGGTCGCACCGCATAACTCGCTGCACTCACTGCGTTCGTTTCGCTCAGACAGATGCGGTGAGTCAGATGACGAAGCGCGTGGGTACACGCGCCGACCGAACCCCTCCGCTCCTCGCCGCCGCAGACGCAGCCCCACACCGGCCGGCCCCAAGCCTTGCAAGAGACGAACGTGTCTGGGGGGAGAGTGGGCGG
>CADEEN010000068.1:0-2614 GCA_902826345.1 uncultured Burkholderiales bacterium
AGGCGGCGGCCAGCCAGCGCGCCGGCCGCTGCGGCCGCGTGGCCGACGGCATCTGCATCCGCCTCTACGACGAGAAAGACTTCGCCGGCCGGCCCCGCTTCACCGACCCGGAGATCCTGCGCTCGTCGCTGGCCGGCGTGATCCTGCGCATGAAGTCGCTGAATCTGGGCGCGGTCGAAGACTTTCCGTTCCTCGAACCGCCGCCGGCCAAAGCGATCGCCGACGGCTACGCGCTGTTGAACGAACTTGGTGCCGTCGACGACGACAACGAGCTGACAGCGATCGGCAGCGAGCTCGCGCACCTGCCGCTCGACCCGCGCGTCGGCCGCATGATCTTGGAAGCGCGCGAGCGTCAGTCACTCGCCGAGGTCTTGATCATCGCTGCCGCGCTGTCGGGCCAGGACGTGCGCGACCGGCCGATCGACCAGCAGCAAAATGCCGACGCCAAACACAAACCCTTCGACGACGAGAAGTCGGAGTTCATGGGCACCGTCAAGCTGTGGCGCTGGATCGAACAGGGCCGCGGCTCGCATGGGCACAAGGAGGGCGGCGACACCCACAAGCTGTCGAACCGCCAGCAGGAGCAGCGCCTGCGCGACCACTTCATCTCCGTGCGCCGCGTTCGCGAGTGGCGCGACATCCATTCGCAACTGCTGACCGTCGTCAAAGACAACGGCTGGCGGCTGAACAACTCGCCGGCGACCTACGACCAAGTGCACCTGGCGCTGCTCGCTGGTCTGCTCGGCAACATCGGACTCAAAGCCGAGGATGACGAGTACTACCTCGGCGCACGCGGCATCCGCTTCTGGAAACACCCCGGTGCAAACCTGTCGAAGAAGCCGGGGCGGTGGTTGGTGGCCGCCGAGCTCGTCGAGACGACGCGCCTGTTCGGCCGCGGCCTGGCCGCCATCGAGCCGCAATGGATCGAGCGCATCGGCGGTCATTTGTTGAAGAAGCAACTGCTCGAACCGCATTGGGAGAAGAAGGCCGGCGAGGTGGTGGCACTGGAACGCGCGACGCTGTACGGCGTGCTGATCTACAGCGGCCGGCGGATCAACTTTGCGAAGATCGACCCGGTGCTGTCACGCGAGATCTTCATCCGCGAAGCGCTGGTTGCCGGCGAGTGGGACAGCAAGCTGCCGTTTCTCGCGCACAACGCGCGGCTGATGCGCGAAGTTGAAGCGCTCGAACACAAGTCGCGGCGGCAGGACGTGCTGGTCGATGACGCACTGATCGCCGCCTTCTACGAGCAGCACGTGCCCGCCGAAGCGACCAGCGGTGCGGCGTTCGAGCGCTGGTACCGCGAGGCTGCGAAGTCCGATCCCAACCTGCTCAAGCTGACACGCGAAGCGCTGATGCGTCACGACGCCGCGGGTGTGACGAGCGACAACTTCCCGCGCGTGGTGAGGCTCGGCGGCATCGATTGCGCGGTGGACTACCTGCACGAACCGGGCGACGCGAAGGACGGCATGACGGTGACGGTGCCGGTCTATGCGCTGAACCAGGTCAGCGATGAGCGTTGCGAGTGGTTGGTGCCTGGCATGCTGCACGCCAAGATCGTCGCGCTGCTGAAGAGCCTGCACCAGAAGGCGCGCTCGCGCCTGGTGCCTCTGCCGGAATCCGCACAGACGTTCTGCGACGAACGCGCCTTTGCGCAGGGCGGTTTGATCGACGCGCTATTGGCTTTCGTCAAGGAGCGGTCACAACTGCCGATCGTGCGCGCAGACTTCAAACTCGAAACGCTGTCGCCGCATCTGTTCATGAACCTGCGCGTGATCGACGAGCATGGGCGGCAGCTCGGCATGGGGCGCAACCTGGCGGCGTTGAAGAGCGAGTTGGGTGCGCAGGCGCGGGGTGCGTTTCAGGCGCTCGCGGGATTGAAAGTCAGTCCGTCGGCTGCGCCCGTGGTTTCCTCTCCAGGCGCCCGACAACCCGCCGCACCGCCGACGATGACCGCGACCGTGCCTCTGACGGCCTGGACTTTCGGCGAGCTGCCCGAGCTGATGGAAGTGAAGAAGGGCGGCCAGTCGATGGTCGGCTTTCCTGCGCTCGTCGACAAAGGCGGCCACGTCGAAATCGAAGTCTTCGATGAGCCCGACATCGCCGCGCGCCGCCACCGCGCCGGCCTGCGCCGTCTGTTCGCGCTGCAGTTGAAGGAGCCGCTCAAGTACCTCGAAAAGAACATTCCCGACCTTCAACGCATGGCGGCGCAGTACATGGCCATGGGCACGCTCGAAGATCTGCGCGATCAGATCGTCGCCGTGGCGATGGACCGCGCGTTCTTGTCGGAGCCGCTGCCGGCCGATGCAGAAGTTTTTGCAACGCGCCTCGAAGAAGGCCGCGCTCGCCTGAACCTGATCGCGCAGGAAGTGGCGCGAGCGGTCGCAGCCGTCTTGCTTGAACACGCCAACGCGCAACGCAAACTCAAGGACAGCAAGCCACCGAAGGAAGTGGCCGACGATGCCGCGGCGCAGATGCAGCGCCTGGTCGGCAAGCGCTTCGTCATCGACACACCTTGGGCTGCGCTGAACCACCTTCCCCGCTACCTGCGGGCGCTCGTCATGCGCCTGGACAAGGTGCGCGCCGACCCCGCGCGCGATCTGCAACGCCTGGC
>CADEEN010000068.1:2624-7574 GCA_902826345.1 uncultured Burkholderiales bacterium
CGCTGCTCGAAGAACGCTCGGCCTGGCGAGTTCCGCTGGCTGCTCGAAGAATTGCGCGTCAGCCTGTTCGCGCAGGAGCTGCGCACACCGCAGCCGGTGAGCGTGAAGCGGCTGGAGAAAGTGTGGAGCCAGCTCAGCGCTTGAAGCGCTGCGACGGGCCGGTGACTCGCGCATCGAACGGATGCGGCGCGCTGCCGAAGCGCTCGACGACGCGACGCACGTAGTCCTGCGTCTCGGCGAACGGCGGCACGCCGCGGTGCTTGTCGACGTTGCCTTCGCCGGCGTTGTAGGCCGCGGCGACGAGCTTCACATCGCCCTGGTAGTACGCCAGCAGCCAGCGCAGATAAGCCATGCCGCCGCGGATGTTCTGCTGCGGGTCGAACGCGTTGCGCACGCCGAAGCGGCGCGCGGTGTCGGGGATCAACTGCATCAGGCCCATCGCGTTCTTGTTCGACAGCGCCACCGTGTTGTAGTTGGATTCGACGGCGATGATCGCCAGCGCGAGCTTCGGGTTGACGTTGAACTGCGGCGCCAACTGCTGCACCAGGCGCTCGATGTGCGGCGGTGGGCGCAGCGCGACCGTGGGCCCCTGGCCTGCGAAGGTCGGCCGCCGGATGCAATCGGGCACATCGGCCTGCGGCCAGGTCACCGACAACAGCACCTTGCGCGCGTCCTCATGGCCGTTGCCGGCCGCGGCGAAGAACAGGTAGTGCGCCCAGTCGTCGCGGCGCCCTTCGGCGCGTGCGTGGGTGAAGATCCACGCCAGTTCGTACTGCGAGTCGGCATCGCCCAGGCGCGCGCGGCGGCACAGCGCCGCCACGGTGGACGGATCGGCTTCGATCGCCGCTGGTGCGCCGTCGCCTTGCTGCGCTCGCGACGCGTCGGCGGACGCCAGCAACAGCAGCGCCGCAGCGGCGGACGCCACGACGTTCATGGCCGCACCACCTCGAGCAGACGGTCGAGTCCGCCGGACTCGATCGACACCATCGCCTGCTCGCGCACCTTCGGCTTGGCGTGATAGGCCACCGACAGGCCCGCCTCGCTCATCATCGGCAGATCGTTGGCGCCATCGCCGACCGCGATCGCTTCTCTGGGCATGCAGCCGATGCGCGCGCAGGTTTCGAGCAGCATGCGGCGCTTTTCGTCGCCGTCGCAGATGTCGCCCCAAAGCTGATCGACCATGCGGCCGGTGAGTTGGCCGTTGGCCACGCCGAGCTCGTTGCTGCGCGTGAAGTCGAGCTGCAGCCGGTCCCGGATGCGGTCGGTGAAGAAGGTGAAGCCGCCGGAGACGAGCAGTGTCTTCAGGCCGGCGCGCTGGCACGCGTCCACCAGCAACTCGGCGCCGGGGTTGAGCTGCAGGCGCTGCGAGTACACCGCTTCCAACGCCGACACCGGCACGCCTTCGAGCAGCGCCACGCGCCGGCGCAGGCTCTCCTTGTAGTCGGCAATCTCACCGCGCATCGCCGCTTCGGTGATCGCTGCCACCTCGGCCTTGCGGCCGGCCGCGTCGGCGATCTCGTCGACGCACTCGATGTTGATCAGCGTCGAGTCCATGTCGAAGGCGATCAGTTTGAAGGCGGCCAGCGCCAGCGGCGGCGTGACGTTGCGCAACGTGAGACCGCGCGGCACGGCGAAGGTGGGGGCAGCGGTGGACATGGTGCGGATTATCCCTGTGCGCCGGGCGCCGATACTTCAGCCATGAATGCTTCGCAGCCTGCCGTTCAGTCCGTCATTCACCAACTGCGCGAGTTCTGGCCCGCGCCGACCGCCGTCGATGCCGCCGAGCGCCTGCGCATGGTGCTCGGCGCCGCATTCGGCATCGGCCTCACCTCGCTGCTCAGCCATGCACTGCAAGGTCCACCGGGCCTCGGATGGATCGTCGCGCCGATGGGCGCCAGCGCGGTGCTGCTGTTCTGCTTGCCGTCGAGCCCGCTCGCCCAACCCTGGGCGGTGATCGGCGGCAATGCGCTCTCGGCTCTGGTCGGCGTGGCCTGCGTTCATCTGTTGCCCTGGCCCGACGTCGCGGCAGCACTCTCGGTGGCGCTTGCGATCGGGCTCATGTTCGCATTGCGCTGCCTGCATCCGCCGGGTGGCGCGAGTGCGCTGCTGGTAGCCGCCAACGGCATTGCCGATCCGCGCGCCGCGCTGGTGGTGCTCGTCAACGCGCTGCTGCTGACGGCAATGGCCTACGTCTTTCACAAGCTCGTCTCGCGCCACCGCTACCCGAACCGCAACCTGCCGTCGCGGCCCGACCCGGTGACCGAAGAGGCGCTCGATGCGGTGCTGGCGCGCTACAACGAGGTACTCGCAGTCAGCCGCGACGAACTGCGCGAGCTGATCGACCACACGCAACGCCTGGCGCACCAGCGGCGCTTGTCCGACACGCGCTGCGCCGACGTGATGACGCGCGAGGTGACGACGGTGCAATACGGCACGCCGCTGCAAGAGGCGTGGACGCTGCTGCGCAAGCTGGGGCTCAAAGTGCTGCCTGTCGTGGACCGCGGCCGTCACGTGGTGGGCATCGTCACGCTGACGGATTTCCTCGAGGCGGCGTCGCTCGACGTGCACCACGGCTTCGACCAGCGCCTGCGAAGGTTCATCACGCCCTCGCAGCGCACGCATTCCGACCGGCCCGAGGTCGTCGGACAGATCATGACGCGCAAGGTGCGCGTGACGCGCGAACACCGCACCTTGTCGGACCTGGTGCTGCTGTTCGACAGCACCGGCCACCGTCACATCCCGGTGGTCGGCGAGGGCGGCAAGCTGGTCGGCATGGTGACGCAGTCGGACGTGGTGGCGGCGTTGAAGGTCGGCGCGTTGCTGGACCTGCCGGGGCACGCCGCTGCCGTCTGAGCGCGGCGCGACAAAAAAAGTTACGCGGCGATACCGCGGCGAAAGGACGCGTCGCCGGGCCCTGGGCACAGTGAAGTCTCTGTTCAACCCCCAAGGACCTCACCATGAAATCCTGGCTCAAGCGCACCCTGATCGGCGTCTTCGGCGCCTCCGTTCTGTTCGGCGGCCTGGCCGCCTGCTCGCACCGCGGCCACCACGGCGGCGATGGCACGTACGCCATGAGCGAAGAAGACGCGGCGAAGATGAAGGCCAGGATGATCGAGAAAGTCGGCAGCCGGCTCGACCTCGACGAGGCGCAGAAGGCCAAGCTCGGCGTGCTCGCCGACACGTTGCGCGCACAGCGCAACGCATTGGTCGGCACCACGACGAATCCGCGCGCCGAGTTGCAATCGCTCATTGCCGGCCCGACGTTCGACCGCGGCAAGGCGAAGGCGTTGGTCGAATCGAAGACCGGCGCGATCACCACGCAAAGCCCGGAGGTCATCGCCGCGATGGCCGATTTTTACGACAGCCTGAGGCCCGAGCAGCAGGCCAAAGTGCGCGAGTTCATGGCCAGCCGCGGGCGCGGTTGGGGCCATCGCTCCTGACTGGCGCAGCACAATCGCTGCATGCCGCGCCTGCTGCTGATCGACGACGACGAACTTCTCGGCCCGCCGCTGGCGGCGTACTTTGCGCGGGCCGGGTTCGAGTTGCAGCACGCCAGCCGGCCCAGCGCCGGGTTGGCGCTGTTGCGCGGCGGCGGTTTCGACGCCGCGATCCTCGATGTGATGCTGCCGGAGATGGACGGCTTCGAACTCTGCCGCAAGATCCGCAAGGAGAGCGACGTGCCGATCATCATGCTGACCGCGCGCGGCGACGTGATGGACCGCGTGGTCGGCCTCGAACTCGGCGCCGACGACTACCTGCCCAAGCCCTTCGAGCCGCGCGAACTGCTGGCGCGCGTGCAGACGATCCTGCGCCGCGTGCCGGCGGCTGCGATCACGGCGCGCCTGTTGCGCTTCGAAGGCATCGAGATCGATCTCGACCGACGCAGCGTGCAGCGCAGCGGCGAGACGATCGAGCTCACCAGCACCGAGTTCGAATTGCTCGCGCTGCTGGCCGCCGCGCCGCACAAGGTTTTCAGCCGCGACGACATCCTCGAGAAACTGCGCGGCCGCTCGGCCGAAGACATTCACAGCCGCGCGGTCGATATTCTCGTCAGCCGCCTGCGTCGCAAGTTGGAGCCGCTGGACTGCATCCACACGCTGCGCAATGCCGGCTACACCTTCGCCGGGGTGCGGGTGTGAAACGCTGGCGTGCGGCGGGTCGCCGCTGGCGCCATTCGCTGAAGTGGCGCCTCGTCACGCTGTTCCTGCTGCTGGCGCTGGCCACCACTTTGGTCTTTCTCTTCGGCATGCAGCGCGTGCTGCAAGGCGGCTGGCAGGGTTATGCCAAGCCGCTGGTGGCCGACTATGTGGACAAGCTCGCGGCAGACATCGGTTCGCCGCCGGACGAGGCGCGCGCCAAGGCCATCGTCGCGCGGCTGCCGCTGTCGATCCGCATCGACGGGCCGCAACTGCACTACGACTCGCATCCCGAGTACCGCGTGCCCCGCCGTTGGAACCGTGACGAGGAACGTGAACGCGAGTTCGGCGCCGAAGGTTGGGGCTTCGTGCGCACCACCGCCGACGGCCACCGCATCCGCTTCGGCCTGGCCGGCCCGCTGCCGGAGTCGCGCCCTCGCACCTTCGGCTGGATCACGCTCGCCGCGCTGCTGCTGCTGACCACGCTGGCCTATGCAGTCGTGCGCCGCATGCTGCGCCCGCTCGACGACATCGGCGCGGGAGTGGCGCGGTTCGGCAGCGGCACGTTCGAGCCGCTGATCCCCGTGCGGCGCAGAGACGAACTCGGCGACCTGGCCGAGAGCATCAACCGCATGGCGCAGAGCCTGCACGGCAAGCTCGACGCCAAGCGCGCGCTGCTGCTGGCCATCAGCCACGAACTGCGCAGCCCGCTCACACGCGCGCGTGTGAACGCCGAGCTGGTGGAAGAGGGCGAACACCGCACCGCGCTGCTGCGCGACCTGGGCGAGAGGCGCGACCTGGTCACCGAACTGCC
>CADEEN010000068.1:7584-13602 GCA_902826345.1 uncultured Burkholderiales bacterium
AACGCTTGGCCAGCGGCCACGTGGCGTTGCACACCGAGGCCGTGAACCTGCCGACGCTGGTGCGCGAGCTCGTCGCTGCGCAGTGGCCCGATGCAGGACTCGAACTACAGCTCGATGAACGCCTCGGTCCGGTGCGCGTGGACCCGATGCGCGTGCGCCTGCTGCTGCGCAACCTGATCGACAACGCGCTGCGCCATAGCGTCGGCGCGCCGGCGCCGCCTGTCGTGTCATTGAGCAGCAACGCGGAGCGACAACTGCAATTGAGCGTGCGTGACTTCGGGGCTGGCGTTGCCGAAGAACATCTAGCGCATCTGACAGAACCGTTCTACCGCGCCGACAGTGCGCGACAGCGCTCCACCGGCGGTTTCGGTCTCGGCCTGTACCTGTGCGAACTGGTGGCGCAAGCACATGGCGGTACGCTTCGCATTGGTCACGCCGAGCCTGGGCTCGAAGTCACAGCGTCGTGGCCAATCGCTGCTGCGTCGCCCACTCCTTCTCGAGCGTGAACACCTCGTTGACGCGCAGGTTCAGCGCGTCGGCCGCCGCCTTCAGGTGCTCGATCGACACGCCGGCATAGCGCGTGGCTTCGTAGAGCTGGATCTGCTGCTCCGCCAGATTCATTCGCTCGGCGAGGGCCTTGTGTGTGAGCTTGCGAATGATCCGCGCCTTGACCAGCGCTTCACCGATGCCGGTGATCGAATCCATCTTGAACGACACGGCCTTGCCGGTGCGCAAGGCGTCGTACTCGGCGAGCTGCTCTTCGATTTCAGCGAGCTGGCTCCGCATGCCATCACGCATCGCCTTCTGCGCCTTCGGATGCAGGCGCTCGGCCGGCGCAGCGGCCAGCGCATCACGGAACTTCGCCGCTCGTGCTTGCGTGATCAAGATGGCGACGGCGTGCGGATCATGTGCGTGCCTGCCAAGGATTTCGTGTGACGGAGCGGTATCTGCGGCAAGGCGAGCCGGACGCGCCCGAGGAGGGTGTGCCGGCTCCGTGACGCTGTTGATCAGCGGCCGAGGTGCTGTCGCCGCCGGCGCATGGCGAGGCCGACTTTGTTGTGGCATCGCGCGGCCTAGAATCGTTTGCTCGTTTGCAGCCTGATTCGAAGGGAAGCCCCATGAGCGCCAGCTACGCGCTGCACGGCCCGGTGGCCGTCATCACACTCGACAACCCGCCCGTGAACGGCCTGGGCTTCGACACGCGGCGCGGCATTGCCGACGGCGTGCAGCGTGCCAACGCCGACGAAGCCGTCAAAGCCATCGTGCTCACCGGCGCCGGCAAAGCGTTTTCGGGCGGTGCGGACATCAAGGAATTCAACTCGCCGAAGGCGATCGCCGAGCCGAACCTGCTGTCGCTGATTCGCCTGCTCGACAACTCGGCCAAGCCGACGATCGCGGCGATCAACGGCACCGCGATGGGCGGCGGGCTCGAGCTTTCGCTCGGCTGCCACTATCGCGTCGCCGCGCCGAAGGTGCCGATCGCTTTGCCCGAGGTCAAGCTCGGCCTCGTGCCCGGCGCCGGCGGCACGCAGCGCCTGCCACGCGTGCTCGGTGTCGAGACAGCGCTGAACATGATCGTGAGCGGCGAGCCGGTGATGAGCGACCTGCTCGCGTCGCAACCCGGGCAGAAGCTGTTCGACAAGATCGTCGATGGCGACCTGCTTGCCGGCGCGCTGGCCTTTGCCGCCGAGGTCGCCGACAAGCGCCCGCTGCGCCGTGTGCGCGACCTGCCGCTCACGCACCCGAACCCCGACGCCTACTTCCAGTTCGCGCGCAACACCGTCCGTGCGATGGCGAAGAACTTTCCCGCGCCGGCACGCTGCGTCGATTGCGTCGAGCAGGCGATGAAGCTGAAGTTCGACGACGGCCTGCGCTACGAGCGCGAAGCCTTCATCGCGCTGATGGCCACACCCGAGTCGCGTTCTCTGCGCCATGCGTTCTTCGCCGAACGCGCGGCGAGCAAGATCGCCGACGTGCCCGACGACACGCCGCAGCGCAAGATCGAGAAGGTGGCTGTCATCGGTGCCGGCACGATGGGCGGCGGCATCGCGATGAACTTCTTGAACGCCGGCATCGCAGTGACGATGCTCGAGATGAAGCAGGATGCGCTCGACCGCGGCCTCGGCACGATCCGCAAGAACTACGAAGCGCAGGTGAAGAAGGGCAAGCTCAAGGCCGACAAGTACGAGGGCCGCATGGCGCTGCTGACGACGACGCTGAGCTACGACGACATCAAGGACGCCGACCTCGTCATCGAAGCGGTGTTCGAGGAGATGGGCGTCAAGGAGAAAGTGTTCAAGACGCTCGACGAGGTGATGAAGCCCGGCGCGATCCTGGCGAGCAACACGTCCACGCTCGACGTCAACAAGATCGCGTCGTTCACCCAGCGCCCGCAAGACGTGGTCGGCATGCATTTCTTCAGCCCGGCCAATGTGATGAAGCTGCTCGAAGTGGTGCGCGGCGAGAAGACGGGCAAGGATGTGCTGGCCACGGTGATGGCGCTGGCCAAGAAGATCAAGAAGACGGCGGTCGTCTCCGGCGTCTGCGACGGCTTCATCGGCAACCGCATGATCGAGCAGTACTCTCGGCAGGCCGGCTTCCTGCTCGAAGAAGGCTGCACGCCGGCGCAGGTGGACCGCGCGGTGGAGAAGTTCGGCTTCGCGATGGGTCCGTTCCGCATGGGCGACCTGGCGGGCAACGACATCGGCTGGGCGATTCGCAAACGGCGCTATGTCGAGAAGCCGAACCTGCGCTACAGCAAGACGGCGGACCTGCTGTGCGAGCTCGGCCGCTTCGGTCAGAAGACGGGCGCCGGCTGGTACGACTACCAGGCCGGCAAGCGCGACGCGATTCCATCCAAACTCGTCGAGGACATGATCGCCAAGCACCGCGGCGAGATCGGCGTGGCGCCGCGCAAGATCGGCGACGACGAGATCGTGCACCGCCTGGTCTATGCGCTCGTCAACGAAGGCGCGAAGATTCTCGAAGAAGGCATCGCCGCCAAGGCCAGCGACATCGACATGGTCTACCTCACCGGCTACGGCTTCCCGCTCTGGCGCGGCGGGCCGATGCGCTACGCCGACGAGCAGGGCCTGTTCAACGTCGTGCAGACGATGCAGCACTTTGCCGGCAACCCGCACGACGACGCGGCGTTCTGGCAGCCGGCGCCGTTGTTGGCGAAGCTGGCGGCTGAAGGCAAGTCGTTCACCTGACCCCCTTCGTTCGGGCTGGGGTATCGAAGCCCTTCGATACCTCAGGGCGAACGGACTCTCTCTCCAAGGACGCACCATGACCCAAGCCCTCATCGTCTCCACCGCCCGCACGCCCTTGGCCAAGAGCTGGAAGGGCAGCTTCAACATGACCCATGGCGCGACGCTCGGCGGCCATGTGATCAAGGCCGCTGTCGAGCGCGCGGGCATCGACCCGGGCGCGATCGAAGACGTGCTGATGGGCTGCGCCAATCCGGAAGGCGCGACCGGATGGAATATCGCGCGCCAGGCGGCGCTGGCGGCGGGCCTGCCGGTCAGCGTGGCCGGCGTCACCGTCAACCGCTTCTGTTCGAGCGGCTTGCAGACGATTGCGTTGGCTGCGCAGCGCATCGTCGCCGGCGAGGGCGACGTGTACATCGCCGGCGGCATCGAGAGCATCTCGTGCGTGCAGCAGGAGATGAACCTGCACATGTTCAAGGACCCCCAACTCGACGCGAAGAAGCCCGAGATCTACTGGAACATGATGCAGACGGCCGAGCAGGTGGCCAAGCGTTACGGCGTCTCCAGGGAGCGAATGGACCGCTTCGGCGCCGAGAGCCAGCAGAAGGCGTGTGCGGCGCAGGAGAAGGGGCTTTTCAACGACGAGATCGCGCCGATCACCGTCACGGCGGGTGTGGCCGATGCGGTGATGGGCCTGCGCAGCAAGGAGGTCACCGTCAAAGCCGACGAAGGCCTGCGCCCGGGCACGACGTACGACAGCATCAAGGACATTCGCACCGCGGTGCCCGGCGGCGTGATCACCGCCGGCAACGCCAGCCAGTTCAGCGATGGCGCGGGCGCGTGCGCGGTGGTCAGCGAAAGTTATGCACAGCAAAAAGGCCTCAAACCCATCGGCCGCTTTCTCGGCTTTGCGGTCGCCGGCTGCGAGCCCGACGAGATGGGCATCGGCCCGGTGTTCGCCGTGCCTAAGGTGCTGAAGCGGCTCGGCCTGTTGGCCAGCGACATCGACCTGTGGGAACTCAACGAAGCCTTCGCGGTGCAGGTGCTCTACAGCGCCGACAAGATCGGCATTCCGTACGAGCGCTTGAACGTCAACGGCGGCGCGATCGCCATCGGCCATCCGTACGGCATGAGCGGCCAGCGTTTGACCGGCCACGCGCTGATCGAGGGCAAGCGCCGCGGTGCCAGGCGCGTGGTCGTCACGATGTGCATCGGCGGCGGCATGGGTGCCGCGGGCGTGTTCGAGGTGCTGTGATGCGTTGTCTGCTGCTGGCGGGTTGTCTGGTCACAGCGCTGGCGGCGGCGCAGTCGGACGACGATCGCCGGTTCGAAGCCGGCCGCAGCGCGGATCGGCAGAACTGGGAGTGGCGCGCCAAGCAGGGTCTGCAACCAACCGAGGCCGAGAAAGCGTCGCAGGCCGTCGTCGATGCGATCGCGCAGCGCGGCTGCGCGCGCGCGGCGTCGCAGCTCAACGCCGGCGTGGCCAAGGGTCACCCGGAGTTGATGCTGCTGGCCGGCGCGATGTACGAGGACGGCGTGTGCTTGAAGCCGAACTGGGAGCGGGCCGTCGGCTTCTACGAGAAGGCTGCGGCTGCGGGGCGGCCGGAAGCGCTGGCGCGCATCGCCGCCGGCTACGCCGCGCCGGCCGGCGGACGTGACGCCGCCGCAGCGTTGTGGTGGGCGCTCAAGGCCCGGACCGCTCTGCCGGCGGCCTGCACCCAGGTGGCCACCGCCGCCGACGATGCCGATCGTTTCGTCAACGCGTTGAAGGCGTGGCCGACGGGGCAGCTCGGCGCCTGCGTGTATGCCGCTGCGGTGGTGGCCACGATCCAGGGTGACATCGCCGGGGCCGACACGGCGGCGGCCTATGGCCATCAGGGCAAGGTGCGCTTCAGTTTCAACCCGGCGCAGGGCCGCATCGACATTGCCGAGGAACTGACCGCAGCGCGGGCGCCCGCCAACGCACTGGCCGATGCGGCGCTGCGCGAGAGCAACCAGCGTGCGGCGCGCCAGGCGCTGTCAGCGCGGCTGCGCGAAGTGGCCGACCGTGCGCTCAAGCGCTACGACAAGCCGGCTGCCGTGCCTGCGGATTGGCGCAGCGACGCCGAGTTCGTGTTCATGGCGGCGCGGTGACAGCGCTTCCGTTGACGCTTGAAGCACTGCGCGCTTTTTTCGCCAGCGCGCCGTTCATGGTCGATCTCGGCGTCGAGCCCGCGGACTGTTCGACCGGTCGCGTGGTGACGCAGGTGCAGCTTCACGGCAAGCACTTGCAGCACACCGGCGTCGTGCACGCCGGCGTCGTCGGTGCGATGGCCGATCACACGATGGGCGCTGCGGCGCAGACGATGGCGCAGCAAGGCCATTGGGTGCTGACGGCCGAATACAAGGTGAGCCTGTTGCGCGCGGCGCGTGGGCAGCGGCTCGAATGCGTGGGCGTGGTCATCAAGCCCGGCCGGCAGGTCAGTTTCACCGAGGCCGAGGTGTTCGCCATCGATGGCGATGTGCGAACGCTCGTGGCCAAGGCGTCGGCGACGATGGCGGTCGTCAAGGCGTCCTGACTGACCATGCGCCGCACCCTCGACTTTCTGCTGCACGACTGGCTGACTGTCGAGTCGCTGACGGCGCGCCCGCGCTTTGCCGAGCACTCACGCGAAACCTTCGCCTCGGTGCTCGACACCTGCGAGCGCATCGCACGCGACAAGTTCGCGCCGTTCAACCGGCTGGCCGACACCGAGGAGCCGCGCATCGACGCGCAGGGCCGCGTGATCCTGCCGCAGGCCACGCACGACGCCTGGCGGGCGTACGCGGA
>CADEEN010000069.1 GCA_902826345.1 uncultured Burkholderiales bacterium
TACCTGGCCTGCACGCGGCTGGCGCGGGTCGGCGCAGTGGTCGTGCTGACCAAGGCCGATCTCGCCGGCGACGACGAACGCGCCGCGCGCGAGCGCGAAGCGTTGTCGCTCGTGCCGGCCGGCGTGGCGGTGCTGGCCGTCAATGCCCAAGCGGCGCAGACGGCGGCGGCGCTCGAGCCCTGGCTCGGCGCCGGGCAGACGCTGGTCGTCGTCGGCTCCAGCGGCGCCGGCAAGAGCACGCTGACCAATACGCTGCTGGGCGCCAACATTCAGGACACCGGCGGCGTACGTGCCGGCGATGGCCGTGGCCGCCACACCACGACCGTGCGCTCGCTGCATGCATTGCCCAGCGGCGCCTGCATCATCGACACGCCGGGCCTGCGCACGCTGCGCCTGGACGCCGATGTCGGTGACGTGGTGCAGGCCTTCGACGACATCGCCCGCCTGGCGCCGCAGTGCCGCTTCCGCAACTGCCGCCATGCCGACGAGCCGGGCTGCGCGGTGCGCGAGGCGCTACCGTCGGCGCGGCTGAAGAACTTTCACAAACTGCAGCGCGAGACGCAGCGCGATGCGATGAGCGCGCTCCAGCGCAAAGCGCTGGTGGCGACGTGGAAGGCGCGCACGAAGGCCGGGCGCGAGCGCATGAAGGAGAAGAAGGGCGCGTGACGGCCCGCCGGGCGATGACGCGAGAACTTTCCTTGCGCCCGACGATCCATCTCGCTGCCGAGGCGTCACGATGTTCCACCTACAGAAAGTGACCTCATGCAAACCGATTCCCTCTCAATCGTGAATGTCACGCTTCGAGAAATCAACAGCGACACCGTTCGTGCCGTCACCAAGCTGTCGGTGCATCCGGCGCAGCAGGGTTTCGTCGCGCCGAACGCGGTGTCGTTGTCGCAGGCGTTGTTCAGCGACGAGGCCTGGTACCGCGCGATCCATGCCGACGACGAGCTCGTCGGCTTCGTCATGCTGGCCGACGAATCGCTGAAGGCGCAGCCGCCGGCCGAGCCGAAGATCGGTCTGTGGCGGCTGATGATCGACGCCAAGCACCAGCGCCGCGGCATCGGGCGCGAGACGATGCGCCTGGTGCTGGAGTACGTGCGCAGCCGCCCCGGCATCGCGAGTTTCTACACCTCGTACGTCGACGAGCCCGGCGGCCCGGGTCCGTTCTACCTCGGCCTGCGCTTCGCGCCGAATGGCGAGGTCGATGACGGCGAGGTCGTGCTGGTCTATCCTCTGCACGCACGATGAAATCATCGACCTGGCCCACACGCGCTGCGCTCTGCGCCGGTGCGAGCGCGCTCGTCGGCATGCTCGCGCCACCGGCGCAAGCCGAGACGCTGCGCTGCAGCGGCGGCAGCGCCGCCGAAGGCGACTCGCGCGTCTCGGTGGTCTACAAGTGCGGCCAACCGGCGCTCAAGGACAGTTTCTGCGCGCCGCTGTATCACGGGCCGACCCTGCAACCCGTGCCCGAGCCGTGGGCCGGCACCGTGCTGCCGTGCCAGACGATCGAGGAGTGGCTCTACGAGCGCGGCCCCGGCAACATGGTGGCGACGCTGCGCTTTCGCTCCGGCGTGCTGCAGTCGATCCGCTACGGGCGCTCGCCGCGCTGAGCGCTTTGCTCTTCCATATCACGGCGTGATCGACGAGCCGCTGATCACCGGCTGACCCGGCGCGGCGAGCACGAACAGGCCGGGCAGCCCGGGCAGATCGAAGCTCGGTGCGGCCGTGCCGATGCTCCTGTTGGCCGACATGCTGCTATCGCGCACCGACATCGTGCCGGTGCGGCTGTTGCTGACGTAGATGATCGCGCTGCCCGATTCGTTGGCGCTGTTGTTGCGCATCACCGTGCCGCACATCGACAGATCGAAGGTGTTGCCGTCCATGTAGATGCCGCCGCCCAAGCCGCCGCCGGGCGTGCCGGCGATGGCCGGGTTCTGGCCGACGCCGATGGCCTTGTTGTGCGTGAAGACGCTGTTGATCACCGCGTAAGAGACGTCGATGCTCGACAGCCCGCCGCCGTTGGAGCAGACGTTGCCCCAGCCGTCGGCGCCGCCGAAGGTGCTGTTCACGACATACACCGGCGAAGCGCGCGAGGTTTCGAGCGCGCGCACCGCGGCGCCGCCGACGTCGGGGCCGCTGCTCTCGCACTGGTTGCGGAAGAAGCGCGAGTTGACGATCGACAAACGGCCGCCGCGCGCGAACACCGCGCCGCCGCCATAGATCTCTTGCAGGCCGTAGCTTTGGCCGCTCGAATTGCCGTCGGTGAAGGTGATGTTCTGCAGCGTCGTCTTCGGGTTGTCCTGCGTGTTGCACTGCGCGGACGTCCAGACGAGGCTTTGATCGCAGGTGTTCTGGTAGAGGATGCGCCGCGCGCCGCCGCCCGAGAGCGTGACCTTGCCGCCACCGTCGAGCACGAGGTCGGGTTTGTCGTTGAAGACGCGCGCGGTGGCGGCCATCGTGATGGTCACCGGATCGGCGCCGCAGTTGAAGGTCACCACGCCGCCGTTGGCGACGGCTGCGACCACCGCGGCCGAGGTGCAGCTTGCGGGCGTGCCGGTGCCGACGACGGTGGTCGGCTGCGCCACGCTCTTGGCTTGTGCGGCAGCGGGCACCGCGCAAGCGCCCGCGGGGTTGCCGGCGACGGGGGCGCCGTCGACGCGGCCGGCGGCGGGCGAAGGCGCGGGGGGTGCGGGTGCGGAACCCGGCGCGGGGGCGGGAGCGGGGGCAGGGGGTGTTGGTGTTGGCGCCGGTGGTGTTGGCGCCGGTGCGGCGGGCGCACTGGCGGGAGGCGGCGGGGCAGCGCCACCTCCGGTGGCGGGCGCGGGCGCGTCGCTCGCCGTATCGGCATTGCCGTCGTCGCTGCCACCGCCGCCACAGGCCGCCACGCTCACGCAGGCGGCGCACATCAGGAACAAGCTGCGCAGGCGAAGCCGCGCACGTGAAGTGGAGCCAATGTCGTTCGAGTTCATCTGCGCAGCGTAGAGGGCTGTGCGCGCCGGCTGTCAACGCATGTAGCCGGCGGGCCGCATCGAACGCGAATCACACGCAGATCGTCACAGACTCGCCTTATTCGACACGCATGAACTCGCGGCGCACGCGCGCCACGTCGCCGTGGTTGAAGTGCCACCACTCGGTGGGGATGCCGCGAAAACCACCGTGGTGCATCGCGGCGCGCAGCATCTCTCGCGCTTCGATGTGACGCTGCACAATGTGGCCGGCGGCGAGCTGCTCGGCTTCGAGCGCGGGGTGCGAGCGCAGGCTCATCTCGTCGAAGCCGCTGCCCATGTCGAGCTCGCGATTGCGTGCATCGAGCAGCGTCACATCGACCGCCATGCCATAGCTGTGGATCGAGCCGCGCACCGGGTCGGCGAAGTAGATCTGCGCCTGCGTTCCTTGCACGTCGCGCCAGATCGCCTCCTGCACGCGCTGCGGGCGCAACGCGTCGAGCACGAGCAGGCGGTGGCCGGGGTGGTGCGCGGCGAGCCACGCCGCCGATGCAGCGAGCCCCTGCGCCGCCTCGACGCGCAGCCACGCGCAGTCGATGCCTTCGTAGAGTACGCGGCCGTCGAAGTTGTTGCTGCCGGCGTAGCGCAGATCGACGGCGATGCCGGCGATGCTGTCCAGACGGCGGAACGACGGATGCGACGCGATGTCTTCGACACGGATCGACTTCATTCGCGCTTCATTCACGGTAGACGCCTTCGAAGTCCAGCGCGATGTCGATCGACGAATGCGCCATCGTGCTCGCGTTCCGGTCACTCCGGCAGCGTCGCGGCACAGCGATGGCGCGCGCGCTGCAGAGCACCGACGACAGCATCGCCAAGCCTTGCTCGGTGGCGAGATCGGCATCGAACACCACGCGCTGCTCGCGCAGCGTGAGAATGCGGCTGCCGATGAGCGGCTGCAGCGCTGTCATCGCGCGCGGTTGGCTTGTGTCGTCATCGTCGTTGTGTCGCGCGAAGCTTCGGGGATGCGTTGCGCGCTGCATTGTCCAGCAAGTCCAACTCGCAGCGCCGGCAGCTCAACGCAGCGCGCCCGCCGACCGCGCGAACGACCAACGGGCCAGCGCGCGAGCCTGCTACGGCGCGACCGGCACCGTCTGCCCGTCGATCGACAACAGGAACTGCACCAGCTTGTCGCGGTCGGCTGCATTGCTCAGCGTATCGACGCCGCCCGTGCCGGCGCTTCGGTGCGTCACGTTGTCGAGCACCCCCGACAGCGACAGCACCGAACCGTTGTGCAGGAAGGTGTTCGGGAAGGCGCCGATCGACAGCAGCGACGGCGGCACGAAGCCCAGGCTGCCGATCGATGCGGCGCCGTTGGCGTTGACCTCGTTGAAGAAGGTCGGATCGAAGGTGCCGACATTGCGCAACTGGTTCGTCAACTGGCCGGCGGTGATCAACGCGGCATCGGGCGGCGGCGTGAAGTCGATGCGGCTGCTCGTCCACAACGCGCCGCCGTGGCAGGCCTGGCAGTTGGCGCTGGTGAACAACGCGCGGCCGGCGACCACCTGCGTGTCGGTGGCGGGCAGCGGCGAGAGCGGCGCGCGGATGCCGAACTGCATGTAGCTCTTCAGCGCATCCCACGCCGGCACGCCGCGCACCTTGAGTTGGTTGCGCCCGCCGCTGGGCAGCAGCGGGGCCGGCGGCGCCTGGCGCAGGTTGACCACGTTCGCGTCCGGCGTCACGCCGTCGGCCAGCACGATCAGGCCCTGGCCGCCGGAGACGCCGCGGATGTTGAGCTCGAAGTCTTCTTCTTCGTCGCGCTCGCCGGACCAGTTGAGCGCGCGCTGCACATCGCGCGCGGCGACGGTCTGATCGAAGTCGGTGTGCTGCGGGATCGTGCGCTTGGGGCCGGACGGGAAGATCCAGACGACGTTGTCGCTCAGGCCCTTGGGCGTGTGGCAGGCAGCGCACGAGCCCCAGCCCTTGTTCGACATGCGGCCGGTGATCGCCGCGGTGCTGCCGGGCGCAGCGTCGAACTCGCCGATCGAGGTGTTGTAGAGCTCCTTGCCGATGTGCACTTTCTCGTCCTGCGTGCCCGCGGCCGGCAGCGCTGCAGACGGCAAGGTGGCCACCACGGTTTCGCGCGCTGCGGTCAGGTCCACCACCGAAACATCGCGCGAGATGAAGTTGTGCACGTAGGCGCGCGTGTCGGTGGAGTTGACGACGATGCCGCGCGGGTTCTTGCCGACCTTGATCTGCAAGACGCGCGTTGCATCGGCCGGGTCGCTCTGCACCGTGGCCGCGCCGCTGGCAGGGTTCACCGCCACCTTGACGAGGTGGTTGCTCGCCGCGCTGACGACGTATGCCTCGTCGCGCTGGTGCTTGAAGGCCATCGCCCACGGCTGGGTGACGAAGAGCTTGTCCGGGTTGGTCTGGTCCTTGACGGCCACGTGCAGGTTGATCGTCTGCCCGGCGTCGGCGCGCGCGCCGCGGTCGATCACCGACAGCAGGCTCTGCGTGTTGACGTCGAAGCGGATCGGGCCGTTCGGCGACGCGCCGGTGTTCGGAATGAACGCGTAGCCGCCCTTGATGGCGATGTTGTTCAACTGGTTCGGGTAGGCGCCGGTGACGAACTGGAAGTTCGTGTCGGGCGTGGCGGGCAGCGGCGCAATCCTGTCCAGCGCGTTGCCGAGCGCCTCGAAGCCCGTGTCGGCGATCGGATTCACGGCGATGTCGGCGACGACGCTGTGGCTCGCCGTCGAGACCACGCTCACATGGCCCGCCTTCGCATCGTCGGCGCCGTCGATCTTGCCGGCGATCGGCAGCGACAGGAACTGCGTCACGTACAGCGTTTCGTCGTCGTCGGCCGCGTCGCCGTCGTTGGTCACGGCCAGGCCGCGCGGCTCGGGGCCGACGTCGGTGATGGTCTGGATGACGGCGTCGGTGGCGGTGTCGATCACGCTGACCGAGTTCGAGCGCGCATTGGCCACGTACAGCAACCGGCCGTTGGGCGTGAGCACGAGCGCGGCGGGCTCGGTGCCAACGTCGATGTGTTTGCTGGGCGCGCCGGCCGTGCCGGCCGTCGTATTGAACGGGATCACCGACACCGTGCCGCTGACGGTGTTGGCCGCATAGGCCTTGCTGCCGTCGGGCAGGATGGCCACGGCGCTCGGCTCGTTCTGCACCGGCACTTCGGCCAGCTTGCGGTTGGCGTCGTTGCGCATGTCGAAGAAGGTGACGCTGTCGTTGTCTTCGTTGGCGACGACGAGCCAGGCGTTGTCGGCCGAGAGCGCCAGCGTTTGCGACGAGCTCGGGCCGGCAAAGCGCGCGCCGCCCGGCGCAGGCGTATTGCCGCCACCACCGGAGCCGCCACCTCCACCGCAGGCGTAAAGCAGGGTCGCGCACGCGGCAACGAGCGGCGCCAAACAGTCTCGAGCGAGGGTGGTCTTCATGATGGGCTGGTCCTTCAAAGGGGTGCGGCGATGTTCCGGACGCGAGCGCCCGGCGTATTGAAGATTTGCGCCAAGCTCGCGCACCCCCAAGTTCATGCAGTCGCCAAACCCGTTCATCGCTGCGCAAAGTGCAACCAGACGCTTCTCGCAGCGCGCGCACGGGCCGACTTCCCACGGACTAGGGCTGACGCAGCCGCGCTCACGCTCCTACATTGCGCCCCTGTCGTCACCGCAAAGGGGTTTGCCATGGCCGCCACCACAGCACGCGCGATGTCGCTGCACATCGGCTTGAACAGCGTCAGCCCGAAGCACTACGAAGGCTGGAGCGGGCCGCTCGCCGCGTGCGAGTTCGATGCCAACGATCTCGAAGCGATGGCCAAGGCACAGGGCTTCACGGCCAAGAAGCTGCTCACCAAGGCCGGCACGCGCAAGGCGGTGCTGGCCGGCATCCGCGCCGCGGCCAAGGCGTTGAAGAAGGGTGATCTGTTCCTGCTCACCTACTCCGGCCACGGCGGGCAGGTGGCCGATGCCTCCGGCGACGAGGACGACAAGCAGGACGAAACCTGGTGCCTGTTCGACGGCCAGTTGATCGACGACGAGCTGTACTTCGAGTTGTCGAAATTCGCCGCCGGCGTGCGCGTGCTCGTGCTCTCCGACAGTTGCCACTCCGGCACCGTGACACGCGCGCGCCCCGAGCCACCGCCGCCGGGCATGCGCGCCAAGCTGATGCCGTCCGACGTGGGCCTGCGCGTGTACGCCGCGCACAGCACGTTCTACGACGGCTTGCAAAAGACGGTGGCCAAGGCCGCGGGCAAGGCGCCGCTGGCCGACCCCGATGCGGTGCTGGCCACGCTGTCGGTGCAGAGCGGGCGCGTGCAGTCGATCGTCAAGAAGTTCAAGTGCGCGGTGATCCTGATCTCCGGCTGCCAGGACAACCAGGTCGCGCTCGACGGCGATCACAACGGCGCCTTCACCGGCCAGTTGCGGCGCATCTGGAACAACGGCAAATTCAAGGGCACGCACGCGAAGTTTCATGCGCAGATCGTTGCCGGCATGGCGGCGAGCCAGACGCCGAACCTTTTTCTGCTCGGGCCAGCGGGCGCGTTCGCGGCGCAGCGGCCTTTCGACATTTGATGACGCCAAGAATCTTCATCAGCTACCGCACCAGCGACGGCGCCGACAAGGCGACCGCGTTGGCGCGCGAGTTGAACGTGGTCTTCGGCGAGCAGCAGGTGTTTCTCGATAAGGAAGACCTGACCGCGGGGCAGCGCTGGCGTGACGCCATCGGCGCGGCGATCGGCGGCAAGCCGATCCTCTTGCTGCTGATCACGCCGCACGTGCTCGGCGAGCGCTTGAACGCGGCCGACGACCCGGTGCGACATGAAGTGGCCTCGGCGCTGGCGAGCGGCGCCGACGTGATCCCGCTGCTCGCCGACGGCGTCGATCGGCTGCCGGCCGCGCACGAGTGGCCTGCCGAGATGCACCCGCTGGCCGAACGCACCTGGCGGCGCTTGCGTGCCTACGACTGGCGCGCCGATGTCGATCGCCTCGTCGCCGACCTCGTCGCCCTGGGCGTGCCGCGAACGGATGGCGTGCCGCAGCAGCGGCGGCGCGCGCTCCGGTTGATGCTGGTTGCCGCCGCCGTGGGCCTGGTCGGCGGCGGCGTCACCTGGTGGCAGCACGGCGGCAGCGCCACCGGCCCGGCCACGGTGAGCGGCAACTGGCGGCTGCGCGTCGCCGCGCCGGCCAACGAAGCCGGCTCGCGCCTCGAAGCCGTGCAGTTGCACGTCACGCTGCTCGGCGAAGACGTGAAGCTGCACAGCGAGCCGATCGACATCACCGGCGACCCGGCGTGGAGCGGCTTCGCGCAGCAATGGCACGAGCGCTTCGGCAGCAAGCTCGAGCAGGTCGTCTGGCGCGGCAGCGGACGCAGCGTGCGCGAGCCGGGCGCGATGCCGGCGATCGACATCCAGTTGCGCGTCGAAACCCCGGCCGGCAGCGAGCCGATCGAAACCGGCGCGCTGTTCGCCGAGTTGAGCAGCGACGGCCAGCGCATGAGCGGCCGCCTGTGGATGAACGGCGAGCAGGCCGAGCGCGTGTTGGAGATGGCTCGTGAATCGCGCTGACAGCGGCGCGACGCAAGTTTTCCTCAGCTACGCGCGCGAGGACCTCGACACCGCGCAGGCGCTGGCCGCGGCGCTGCACGCCGACGGCCACCGCGTCTGGTGGGACCGGCGCCTCGGCGGCGGCATGGACTTCGCCGCCGAGATCGAGCGCCAGTTGGCCGCCGCGCGCGTGGCCGTGGTGCTGTGGTCCGAGGCGTCGGTGCAATCGGGCTTCGTGCGCGACGAATCGACGCGCGCGCGTGACGCCGGCAAGCTGCTGCCGGTGCGCATCGGTGAGGTCGCGCTGCCGCTGGGCTTCGGTACGCTGCACACGCTCGACCTGATCGATTGGGACGGCGATGCCGACGACGAGGCCTGCCAGGCGCTGCGTGCCGAAGTGCGGCAACAGGTGGCGAACACGCCGCGGCCGGTGACGGCGCACGACACGCCGCGCGCCACGCCACTGCGACGGCGTTGGCAGATGCCGGCGGCCCTCGTCGTCAGCGCCGCGCTGATCGCCGGCAGCGCGTGGTGGTGGTTCAACGACGACGGCACTGCGCAAGCGCACTTCGAGCGCGGCCTGACGGCGCACTTCGACACCGAACCGAATCTCGAAGTGGCGCGCAACGCCTACCTCGCGGCGTTGCGCGAGCGGGCCGATTTCGCCCCGGCGCACTTTTATCTGGCGCATGTCTACGCGCTGCTGCAACTGCCGGCCGATGCGCTGACGCACTTCAAGGCGGCGCTGGCGCAGGCCGACCAGCTCGACCCGGCGCAGCGCAGCGATGCGCAGAAGCAGTTGCAGACCGTGACCGCGTTGCTGACCGCGCCCGAGCCGCCGGCGGTGACGCGCGGCGCCGCAGCCGCGCCTGCCGGCAGCGAGCGACCGCCACCGCCCCCGACGGCGCTGCCGTCGGCCGGCGCCGCGCCGCCACCGCTGGTCGTGCCGGGCCCGACGACGCTCGTCCGCGCCGCGCCGAATGAAGCGCAGCAGCAGGTGGCGCAGACGCAGGCCAGCGCGTTGCTCGGCCGCGACCGTCAGGCGCAGGTGGCGGCCGCGACGACGCTGGCGCTCAACACCACGCTGGCCGCCGACGCGCTGCCCGACGTGCTGCGGGCCACGCTCGAGACGCTGCGCACGCAGCCCGACAGCGCCGCGGCGCGCGAGGCGGTGGCGCAATCGCTGCGCTTGCTGCAAAGCGCGAGCCCGTCGCTGCTGCGCGAGTTCGGCCGCGCCGCGCAGCGCATCGCAGACGCCGGCAAGAACTTCGGCGGCACCAGCGCGGCGGCCGCGGCCGACGTGCAGACGCGACTGGCGAGCGCACGCGCGCAAAAGCCGATCGCTTTCGTGCAGATCGGCGACGAGCGCCAACGCACGCTGGCGCAAGGCGTCGTCGCGCGCTTTTCCGCGATGGGTTACGGCGCGCCGGGCATCGAGAACGTCGGCCTGGCGCGCATGCCGGCGCGCACCGAAGTGCGCACGCAAGGCGCGAGCGACCCGGCGCTGGCGCGCTGGATGGCGCAGCACCTGGGCAAGCTGACGCAGGCCGAGGTGGCGGTGCGCGCATTGCGGCAGGCGCAACCGAAGACCGACACCTACGAGATCTGGTTCGACAAGGACCTGTGCATCACGCCGGCGCGCACCGTGCCGGCGTGCAGCGGCGGTTGATCCCGCGCAGCGCGACGATGGACAACCTGTCCGGCAAGCTGATCACGGTGTACCTGCTGGCCACGCTGCTGGCCGCGGGTGCAGCGGCCTGGCTGGTGCACCGCTACCGCAGCGCATTGCCGCGGCTGATGCGCGCGCCGCTGGCCGCCGCCGCACCCCCCGCGGCGGCGGCCACGCCGGCGCCGCAGCGAGCGCTGCCGCCGCTGCCCAGCGCCGCGCAATGGCAGCGCGCCGAGCGGCGGCTGATCGTCGGCCTGCTCGCGCTGTCGGCGCTGATGGCGCTGACGCATGGTGCGATCACGCAGTGGCTGTACGCCGAGGGGCCGTGGAGCTGGCCGCGCTTCTGGATGTTCTCGGCATTGCTCGCCTGGCCGGCGCTGCCGGCGATCGCGCTGCTGCGGCGCTGGTCGCGGCTGCGCCTCGTCGCCGCGCTGCTGGCCTGGTCCGCGGCAGCTTGGGTGCTGGCGATGCTGCGTTCGACCGAAGCGCAGAGCGGCGTCACCGTGGCCGCGTGGCTGGCCTTCGCGATGGTCCTGCCGACGCTGGCGCTGCTGCTGCTGACGACGCGCCGCACGCGCGCCGCGGCGCCGTGGTTGTGGCCGCCGATCGCCGTGCTCTGCGCCGCGGCCATCGTCGGCATGGACCTGCTTGTTTGGTTCGTCGACCACCATGCTGCGGCGCTGATGCCGCTGTGGGCCGTCGTCTCGCCGCTGTGGCTGCTGCTGCTGTTTCCGCTGGCCTTCGTCGCGCTGGCGTGGTGGCCGGTCGGACGCTTTGCAAGGGGGCTGGCGCGGGCCTATGCCGCACGCCGCATCTCCGACCTGATGGTGTTGTTCAGCGCCGCCTGGGCGCTCAACCTCGGCTTCGACGCCATCACCAGTGGGCCATGGGCGCTGCTGCCGCTGTTGTGGATCGTGGCGGCGCTGGCCTGGGCCGGGCGGCAGCCGGCGCCGGCTGCGGCGCAGGTGCCGACGTTGCTCGTGCTGCGCGTGTTCCAGCAGGACGCGAATGTCGGCGCACTGTTCGACGACGTCATCGAGCGCTGGCGCGCCGTCGGTCACACCGTGCTGATCGCCGGCACCGACGTCGTCGGCCAGACGCTCGACGCGGCCGATCTCTTCGACTACCTCGACGGCCACCTGGCCGCGCGCTTCGTGCGCCACGCCGACGACGTGCCGCAGCGCCTGGCGGCTTTCGACTGGCTGCCTGACGCCGAGCGGCGCTGGCGCGTCAACGAGTGCTATTGCCACGACAGCAGTTGGCAGGCCGCGCTGACCGCGCTGGTGCAGCGCGCCGACCTCGTGCTGATGGACCTGCGCGGCTTCGCCGCCCACAACGCCGGCTGCCGCTTCGAGCTCGGCGTGCTCGCCGCCGCGCCGCAACTGCGCCGCGTCGTCGCGCTGACCGATCCGAGCACCGACCTGGCGGTGGCCAAGGCCGATGCTGCCACCGCGGCTGTCGCCGCAGCCAGCCGCTTCGTCTGGATCGAATTGCCCGCGCGCGCCAAGCGCCGCGACGCCGCACGCCGCGTCATCGCGGCGCTGGCCGGCGCACCGGGTGCCGCGCCACCATCGCTCGACATGAGACCCTCCGCGGCCTGACCCCTCCAACGCAGAAAGACAAGCCCACCATGGCCACCCGCCGACGCAGCAGCAGCAACACGCCCCGCAGCACCGAGACCAGCGGGCCGATCACCTTCGTCCTGCGCAGCGCGGCCGACACGGCGCCCGGCGCAGGCACGGCCACGCGCGGCGCTGCAGCGCCGGCCGCGCTGCCCGCGGGCCTGGTGCGCGGCGAGTTGCGCCACAGCCTGCAGCTCGCGGCCACGCGCGCGGCGGGCATGCAGACCGAACAGCGCGTGCAAGCCGAGCCGGGCCGCGACGTCGTCGTGCTGCGCATCGCCGGCGGGCCAGCGTTGGTCCTCCACCCGGAACACGCGCGCGACCTGCTGCGCGCGCAGCGGGCCCCGCAGGGCGCGCCGGCGCGCAGCCGCTCGCAGGTGCGCGCCGCGGACGACACCGTCGTGCCGACGGAGCTGCGCTGGCAGGGACTCGAGCTGCCGAGTCAGGCCGACGGCACGGCGCGTGGTGCGGCCACGCGCGGCCTGCTCGGCAGCGTGCTGCTGGCCGGCCTGGACATCGTGCGCGATCCGGCTGGCACGACTTTGGCCGAGCTGGCGGCCGACCGCGTGGCGGCGCGCGTCGATGCGCAGGTGGTGCCGGGCGTGCATGCGCTCGACGCGTCGGCGCTGCACAAGTTCAAGGACAGCGGCAGCGCGCCGCTGGCGGCGTTGCCGGCGGCCGACGGGCCGCTCTTGGTCTTCATCCACGGCAGTTTCAGCAACAGCGCCAACGCTTTTTCGAAGCTGTGGTCGCAGCACCCGCAGCGCGTGGCCTCGCTGTTCACGCACTACGGCAACCGCGTCTATGCGCTCGACCACCCGACGCTGATGGCGAGTCCCATCGCCAACGCGCTGCTGCTGGCGCAGGCGCTGCCGCAGCATGCGCGGCTGCACCTGGTGACGCATTCGCGCGGCGGCCTCGTCGCCGAGGTGCTGGCGCGCGTGGCCGCCAACCCGGAGCTCAAGGGCGAGAAGGTCGGCGACTTCACGGCCGGCGAACAACGTGACCTGAAAGCCCTGGCCGCGCTGCTGCTGCAAAGGCAGGTGCGCATCGAGCGCATCGTGCGCGTGGCCTGCCCGGCGCGCGGCACGCTGCTGGCGAGCAAGCGCCTCGATGCCTACCTCTCGGTCTTCAAGTGGACGCTCGAACTCGGCGGCGTGCCGGTGCTGCCGGAGTTGGTGGACTTTCTCTCCGCCGTCGCGCAGCGCCGCGCCGACCCGGAGCAACTGCCCGGCCTGGCCGCGCAGATCCCCGGCAGCGCGCTGATCCAGTGGCTGCACGCCGCAGAGGCCGCGCTGCCCGGCCAACTGCGCGTCATCGCCGGCGACGTGCAGGGCGACTCGGTCGGCTCGTGGCTGAAGACACTGCTCGCCGACAGCTTTTACTGGACGGACAACGACTTCGTCGTGCAGACGCGCTCGATGTACGGCGGCGCGCCGCGCGCCGGTGGCGCGCTGTTCCTGCTCGACCGCGGCGCGAAGGTCGCGCACAACAGCTATTTCGCCGGCGAGCGCAGCGCCGAAGCGGTGTGCAACGCGCTGATGCAGGAGCAGCCGGCGGGCTTCGCGCTGATCGGGCCGCTGTCGTGGGCCGGCGAAGACTCGAGCGGTACGCGCGCTGCACGAAAGCGCGGCGCGGAAGACACTCGCCCGGCGAGCGACAAGCCCGCGGGGATC
>CADEEN010000070.1 GCA_902826345.1 uncultured Burkholderiales bacterium
CTCGACCTCGCCGCCCTGCTGCACCGTCATCGTGAACATGCCGTAGCAGATGCCCAGAACCGGCACGCCGCTGTCCCACACCGCCTGCGGCGCGCGCAGCTCGTGCTCCTCGTAGGTGCTGGCATGCGAGCCCGAGAGCACGATGCCTTTCGGCGCGAACTCGCGAATGAACGCGTCGCCGACGTCGTTGGGATGGATCTCGCAATAGACATGCGCTTCGCGGATGCGGCGCGCGATCAGCTGCGTGACTTGCGAGCCGAAGTCGAGGATGAGGATCTTGTCGTGCGTCATGGGGCGGGGTTCGCAGCGAGAGCGGGACGGTGGGCGAAGTGGCGCCAGGCCAGGGCCAGCGACGCCGCCTGCAGCAGCGCACAAAAGTACATCGGCGCGCCGATGCGCCAGTCGCCGTGCGGGAAGTGCGAGACGAGGCCGATCATCGGCGCGCCGATCACCGGCGCGGCCACCGCCATCAGGCTGTTGAGCGAACTCACCGCGCCCATCGTCTGGCCCTGGCTGCGCGCATCGGCCGACGAGGAGACGATGCTCTGCACCGTGGCCGCCACCGTGCCGCCGAGCAGGTTGACGAAGATCACGGCATACATCATCCAGCCTTCACTCGCCAGGCCCCAACAGAGGAAGGCCAGGCTCGACGAAGCCAAACCCCACAACGCCAGCCGCTGCGGACCAAACCAGCGCAACAGCCGCCCGAGCAGCACGCCTTGCACCAGCGCCGAGACGATGCCCACGGCGAACAGCGACCAGCCGTTTTCCGTCGGGCCCCAGCCGAACTTGAAGGTCGTGTAGAGCACCCATGTCGTGTAAAGCGTGAACTGCGCCAGACCGGACAGCGCAATGACGCCGACGAGCAAGCCCACGCCATTCAACTGCGCGAGCGACTTGAGCGAGGTCACCGGATTGGCCTTGCGCCAATCGAACGCACGCCGCTGCGTGGCCGGCAGCGATTCCGGCAACACGAACATGCCATACGCAAAGTTGATCAGCGCCAGCGTACCGGCAACGAAGAACGGCAGGTGCAGATCGATGCCGCCGAGCAGCCCGCCCATCACCGGGCCGAGGATGAAGCCGATGCCGAACATCGCGCCGAGCAGACCGAAGCGGCGCGCGCGGTCTTCGGGCGGTGTGATGTCGGCGACATACGCGTTGGCCACTGCGGCGTTGGCCTGCAGCGCGCCGCCGACCAGGCGCACGGCGATCAGCATCCACAGCGCCGTCGCCCAGGCGGTGGCGAAGAAGTTGAGCGCGAGTCCGCAGAAGCCGAGCAGCAACACCGGGCGGCGGCCGTAGCGATCCGACAGCGCGCCGAGGATCGGCGCGCCGAAGAAGTTGGCCAGACCGAAAGCGAACGCCACCGCGCCGTACCAGAACGCCTGCGCCGCCGGATCGGCCGTGAACTTGCCGACCAACGGCGGCAGCACCGGCACGATCAGGCCGATCGCGACCATGTCGATCAGCACCGTGACCAAGATAAACGACATGGCCGCCTTCCTTGCGGTCGGGCGGCCATGCGCGGCGGAGCTGGGTTGTTCGCTCATTCAGTCCGGTAGTTCGGCGCTTCCTTGGTGATCTGCACGTCGTGCACGTGGCTCTCGCGCACCCCCGCCGACGTGATCTCGACGAACTCGGCCTGGCTCTGCATCTCGGCGATGCTGGCGCAGCCACAGTAATGCATCGACGCGCGCAGGCCGCCGGCCATCTGGAAGATGATGCCGACGACCGACCCCTTGTACGGCACCTGGCCTTCGATGCCCTCGGGCACGAGCTTGGTGGTGTTCGGGTTGTTGCCGCGGTTGTCTTGAAAGTAGCGGTCGGCGCTGCCCTGCTGCATCGCGCCGATCGAGCCCATGCCGCGGTAGCTCTTGTAGCTGCGGCCCTGGTAGAGGATGGTTTCGCCCGGCGCTTCGTCGGTGCCGGCGAAGGCGCTGCCCATCATCACCGTGTCGGCGCCGGCGACGATGGCCTTGGCCACGTCGCCCGAATAGCGCACGCCGCCGTCGGCGATCAGCGGCACGCCGCTGCCCTTCAATGCTTTAGCGACGTTGTCGATGGCCATGATCTGCGGCACGCCGACGCCCGTGACGATGCGCGTCGTGCAGATCGAGCCCGGGCCGATGCCGACCTTGACCGCGTCCGCGCCCGCTTCGACGAGCGCCAGCGCCGCCGCGCCGGTGGCGATGTTGCCACCGATGACGTCGATCTGCGCAAAGTTGCGCTTGACCCAGCGCACGCGCTCGATCACGCCGGCGCTGTGGCCGTGCGCGGTGTCGACGACGATCGCATCGACCCCCGCCGCCGCCAGCGCTTCGACGCGCTCCTCGGTGCCGTCGCCGACACCGACCGCGGCGCCGACACGCAGCTTGCCGTGCTGGTCGCGCGCGGCGTTCGGAAAACTCGTCTGCTTGGTGATGTCCTTGACCGTCATCAGGCCACGCAGCTCGAACTCGTCGTTGACCACCAGCACGCGCTCCAACTTGTGCTTGTGCATCAGTGCTTTGCCTTCGTCGAGCGTGGCGCTCTCGCGCACCGTGATCAGGCGCTCGCGCGGCGTCATGATCTCGCGCACCGGCACGTCCATGCGCGATTCGAAGCGCAGATCGCGGTTGGTGACGATGCCGACCACCGTCTTCCCTTGCAGCACCGGAAAGCCCGAGATGCCGTGCTGCTGGGCGAGTGCCATCACCTCGCGCACCGGCATCTCCGGGCCGACCGTTATCGGGTCGCGCAGCACGCCGGATTCGTAGCGCTTGACGCGCGCCACTTCCCGGGCCTGCTGCTGCGCCGTCAGGTTCTTGTGGATGATGCCGATGCCACCCTCTTGCGCAATCGCAATCGCCAACCGCGCTTCGGTCACCGTGTCCATCGCCGCGGACACCAGCGGCAGGTTCAGCGTGATGCGGCGCGACAGGCGGGTGGCCAGGCTGGTGTCGCGCGGCAGGACTTGGGAGAAGGCCGGCACCAACAACACATCGTCGAAGGTCAGCGCTTTGCCGAGGAGGCGCATGGTGGGAGTTCTCTCCAGACGCAAAACGGAATTATACGGAGCGTGACTTTCACCCCTGCCGTTACCGGGGCGCGCGCACTACACTGGAAAGAGTTCACACACCGACGCCTGCGCACCATGAAGCGTTCCCTGCTGCCGACTGTCCTGAGCACCTTGATCACCACCGTGTTGTGTCTGGGCACTGCCGTCTCGCACGCGGCGAACTGGAAGTACCGTGACGCGCAAGGCCGCATCGTCGTCAGCGATCTGCCGCCGCCGGCCGGCGTGCAGGACAAGGACATCCTCGAGCGGCCGACCACCGTGGTTCGTCGCGCGCCGACATCGGCGCTGGCTGCCGCCGCGTCGGCTCCGGCCAATGCCGCGCCGACGGCGGTGGCGCAGAGCACCGACCCCGAGCTCGAAGCGCGCCGCAAGAAGGCGGCCTCCGAGGAGGAGCTGAAGCAGAAGGTGCAGCAGGACAAAGACAACGCTCAGCGCGCTGACAACTGCTCGCGCGCGAAGAGCCACCTGGCCGCACTCGGTGACGGCCTGCGCATCGCGCGCACCAACGAAAAAGGCGAGCGCGAGATCCTCGATGACAAAGGCCGCGCCGAAGAGATGCAGCGCGCGCGCCAGGTTATCGCCAGCGACTGCAAGTAGCCTTACTTCCGCGCCCGCAGTTGCGTGATCGTCGCCCGCGGCGAGATCACCTCCGCTTCCAGCTTGACGTGAATCAGCGTCGGTGCGTCCGACGCCAGCGCTGCCTGCAATGCCGGCTCGAACTGCGCCGTCGTCTCGACGCGGTGCGCGCGCCAACCGTGGGCCAGCGCCAGCGCCGCGAAATCCGGGTTGTGCAGATCGCTGCCTGACACGCGCGCCGGATACGCGCGCTCCTGATGCATGCGGATCGTGCCGTAGCTGCCGTTGTCGATGACGATGCTGATCAGCTTGCCCGCGCCCTCGCCCGCGCCGAACGCACGCGCCGTGGCCAATTCCTGGCCCGTCATCAAGAAGTCGCCGTCGCCGGCGAGGTTGACCACCGTGCGCTGCGGATACAGCAGCGACGCCGCCACGGCCGCCGGCACGCCGTAGCCCATCGCACCCGAGGTCGGCGCGAGTTGCGTGCGGCCGTGGCGGTGCAGCGGTACGTACGGCGTGAAGCGGTGCAGCCAGGCGCTGAAGTTGCCGGCGCCGTTGGTGTAGGCGGTGTTCTCGGGCACGAGGCGGTTCAGCGTCTTGACGACCTGCGTCATGTCCAGAGGCTCCACTGCGGCAGCCTGCTGGTTGGCCTGGTAATCGGCGTGCGCCGCCGCGGTCCACGCCGTCCACGGCACCGTCGCCGGCGCCGCGAGCGTTTCGAGCGCCTGACCGGCGTGCGACAGCGCGCATTGCAGCATCAGATCGGCGGCGTAGACGCGGCCAAGTTCTTCAGCACCCGGATGCAGGTGCACCAGCGTTTGCGTCGGCCGCGGCACGGCGAGGTGCTCGTAGCCGCCGGTCGTCATCTCACCCAGGCGCACGCCAACGGCGATGATCAGGTCGGCCTCGCGCACGCGCGCCGCGAGTTTCGGATTGATGCCGATGCCGACGTCGCCCGCGTACTGCGGATGCCGGTTGTCGAACGTGTCCTGAAAGCGAAAGCCGCAGGCCACCGGCAGTTGCCAACTCTCTGCAAAGCGTTGCAGCGCGCGTGCGCTCTCGGCGCTCCACAGCGGGCCACCGGCGATGACCAGCGGGCGCTGCGCGGCCAGCAGCCGCTCGCGCAGGTTGCGCAGTGCGCCGGGAGCCGGCCAGGCCTGCGCGGGCACGATGCGCGGCAGCACCGGCGCGGCTGTCCGTGTGGTCAGCATGTCCTCCGGCAGCACCAGCACGACCGGCCCGGGCCGGCCCTGCATCGCGGTGTGAAACGCGCGCGCCACGTACTCCGGCAGGCGATCCGCATGCTGCACCTCGCCGACCCACTTGGCCATGCCGAGCGTGCCGGGGCCGAAGACCTGCCGGTAGTCGAGCTCCTGGAACGCCTCGCGGTCGCGCTGATCGGCCGCCACCTGGCCAATGAACAGCACCATCGGCGTCGAGTCCTGGAACGCGGTGTGCAAGCCGATCGCCGCGTTGCTCGCGCCGGGGCCACGCGTCACGAAGCACACGCCCGGCCACGACGACAACTTGCCCTGCGCCTCGGCCATGAACGACGCGCCGCCTTCGTGGCGGCAGGTGATGAAGCGGATGCTTTTCGCATGCGCATGAAAGCCGTCGAGCACGGCGAGGTAGCTCTCGCCCGGCACACCGAACACGGTGTCGATGCCTTGCGCGATCAGCGCTTCAACCAGCGCGTGCCCAGCGAGCCGCGATGCGGTCATGCCGTGACCCGCCTCGATGTCAATGCCACGCGCAGCCCGACCAGCGACGCCGATGCAATGCCCAGGCCGAGCGACAACGCAGCGCCGTAGAACACGCCGTCGGGCCGTCCGCCGTCGAGGATCGCGCCGAACAACGGTGCTGCCAATGCGAAGCCGATGTCCAGGCCGGAATACACCGTGCCATAGACGCGGCCGGTGGCGCCTGGCGGCGAGGCGCGCTTGATCAGCATGTCGCGCGACGGCCCGGCGAGGCCGGCGCCGAAGCCGGCCAGCGCCGTGGCCGCCATCGCCATCAGGCCCGGCAGCACGCCGCTGCCGACGAGGGCCAGCAGCAGCGCCGCAGACGCCAGACAAGCGCCGATCACGCGCTCCAGGTGCCTCGTGCGCACCGCGAGAAAACCGCCGCTGAGGATGCCGAGCGCGCCGGCGACCATGTAGCCGGTGACGACGTAGGCGGTGGTCGACAACGGCAGTTCGTACATCGTCGACAGCGCCGGACCAGCGAAGCTCTGGATCGCCGACAGCGCGCAGGTCGACCAGAAGAAGAACGAGAAGCACAGCCACACCGACGGCAGACGCAAGAACGCGAACGTGCCGGGCGCAGAGTCGCTGGCCTCGGCGGCGGGCCGGCTGACCACCGCGCCGTCGTCGATCGCCTCGCGCTGCCAAACCAGCAGCAGCAATACGAGTAGCGCCCACGCCGCGCAGGCCACGAGCGCCCAGCGCCACGAGCCGGTGGCCTGCACGATCGCCAGCTGGAACACCGGAGCCGCCGCCCAGCCGAGGTTGCCGCTGACACCGTGCACCGAGAAAGCGTGACCCAGCCGCGGCGGCGAGACGCGCTTGTTGAGGATCGTGAAGTCGACCGGGTGAAACGGCGAGTTACCCAGGCCCGCCAGCGCGGCGGCGAGCAGCAAGCCGTCGAAGCCTTGCGCTGCGGCGGCAAGCAGGGCCGCGGCCACGAAGCTGCCCAGCGCCGCGAACAGCACCGGCCGCGCACCGACGCGGTCGACGAGAAAACCGGCCAGCGCCTGGCCGATACCCGAGACGGCGAAGAACACCGTCACCAGCAGGCCGAGCTGCGCGTAGCTGACGCCGAAGTCGCGCACGAAAAGCGGGAACAACGGCGGCAGCAGCATGTGGAAGAAGTGAGAGGTGCCGTGCGCCAGCCCGACCAGGCCGATGCATCGAAAGTCTTCGGCCCTCGGGCCCGGATCGCTCGCCTTGCTCATTGACCCATGTTAAATCGCGGAGAAGTTCACGAACTTGCAAGAGCGCACACGTGAGGTTAAGTTTCCGCCCGTCAGCGCGGTAACCACCGGCGAAAAGCTGCTGCGCTGCGGTTGCTTGTGGGAACGCGCGGCGTGGCCATCTTGCTACGCTGAGCGGCAAGCCATTGCCATGATCGGAGCCGTTCGTGTTGAAGTCCTTGTTCGGAGAACTCGTCCCCTCACCACTGAAGCCCGGCGGGCCGATGCCGGAATTCGCCGCGACGGCGGTGCTCGAGAGCACCGACACGCGTGTCGCCGACGACGGCCGCATGCTCGAGCGCCATCACCAGGACCTGTTCTTCTCCGGCTCGCCGGCCGCGGCGATGCGCGAGCACCTGGCGCAGGCGCGCAACGCCGACGACGTGCGCACGATCACGCTGCTCGACCCGGTGCGGCTGTGGGCGCCGGGCGTCATCAAGGCCTTGTCGGACGCCACGGGCCAGCCAGTCGAGCGCCTGCATCTGCGCGAGCAGGCCACGCTGTCGATCCTGGCCACCTTGGAGCGCACCATCGTGCCGCGGCGCGGTGACGCCTCGCTGAAGATCTACCACGCCGACTTGCGCGTCAGCGACGGCGAGAGCCTGTCGATTCCGTTCGCGCTGATGGAGCGCAGCCAGATGGCTGCGGTCATCGTCGGGCCGATGGTGCCGGGCGAAGTCGAAGCGATGCTGGTGGCGCTGCAACGCGCGGTCGGCGAGCCGACGTGGAAGTGCGAATCGCTTTTGTTCCTGCTGCCGCCGTCGGCGCTGTGGATCGCCAGCAAGATCGCCGCGCTCGATTGGCCGCCCGCCCTGCACGTGGAAGTGATCGACGAGCCGCTGACCGGCACCTCGTCGGTCTGGAACGCGCTGCTGGCGGCGTGGGACCGGCAGCAGACGCCGCAGGAGCAGGCTGCTGATCCGGCGGCCATCGATGCCCGTAACGTCGCGAGGCAATTGCGCATGCTGATGATGACCGACGGCGTGCAAGGCGCCGCGCTGGCCGATGCCACCGACGGCGACCTGCTGGCCGGCGAGTCGCGCGACAACGCGGTCGATCTGAAGCGCGCCGCGGCGGCGCTGGCCCCCGTGCTCCGTGCGCACCGCAAGGCGCATGAAGACATGGGCATGGCCGGCTCGCTCGAAGAGTTCAGCGTGGCTTCCGGCACGGCGCACCACCTCGTCAGGCCGCTGGCGCGGCGGCCACACCAATTCCTGTTCGCGCGCATCGAGCGCCAGCATGCAAACCTGGCGCTGCTGCGCTTCAAGCTGGCGGAAGCCGAGCGCGGCCTGGGGTGAACACGGCGGGCTAACATCCGCTGCATGAGCCAGGTTCTCTTCGACTACACGCGCCAAGACGCCTCCGGCGCCAGCAAGACGGCGCACGCCTGGGCACGCCTTCCGGCCACGCCGACGGCGGGCGAGCGCGCCACCGCGAAGGCGCGCGCCAAGGCGCTGCTGCGCGAGCACAACGCGGTGCTCGTCGCGCACTACTACGTCGATGGCGACCTGCAGGATCTGGCGCAGGAAACGGGAGGCTGCGTCGCCGATTCGCTCGAGATGGCGCGCTTCGGCCGCGACCACGCCGCGCAAACGCTGGTCGTCGCGGGCGTGCGCTTCATGGGCGAGAGCGCGAAGATCCTGTCGCCGCACAAACGCGTGTTGATGCCCGACCTCGAAGCCACCTGCTCGCTCGACCTCGGCTGCCCGCCCGACGAGTTCGCCGCGTTCTGCGACGCGCAACCCGATCGCAAAGTGGTGGTCTACGCCAACACCAGCGCGGCAGTCAAAGCGCGCGCCGACTGGATGGTGACGAGCTCATGCGCGCTGGCCATCGTGCGCCACCTGCACGAGCAGGGCGAAAGAATTTTGTGGGCGCCGGACAAGCACCTCGGCCGCTACATCCAGGAGCAGACCGGCGCCGACATGCTGATGTGGAACGGCGCCTGCATCGTGCACGACGAGTTCAAAGGGGTCGAGCTCGAGCTGCTGAGAAAGGATCATCCGCAGGCGATGGTGCTGGTGCATCCCGAGTCGCCGCAAGCCGTGGTGATGCAGGCCGACTTGGTCGGCTCGACGTCGCAGTTGTTGAAGGCCGTCGTCGAGGGCAAGGCCAGCGAGTACATCATCGCCACCGACAACGGCATGTTCCACCGCATGCAGCAACTGGCGCCGGGCAAGACGCTGATCGAAGCGCCGACCGCGGGAAAGAGCGCCACTTGCAAGAGCTGCGCGCATTGCCCGTGGATGGCGATGAACGCGACGCAGGGCTTGATCACCTGCCTCGAAACCGGCAGCGGCGAAATCATCGTGCCCGAGCCGACGCGCACGCAGGCGCTGGGCTGCATCGATCGCATGCTCGCCTTCGTCGCCGCGAACCCGGGCTCGATCGCGCAGCCGCAGCCGGGCGCCGGCTTCGTCAGGAACCTCGGCTCGGCTTGATCAGCACCGTCGGGAAGCTGACGGGCAAGGTGCGCGGATAGTCGCGGCTGAAGTGCAGCCCGCGGCTCTCGTGCCGTGACAGCGCCGAGCGCACGATCAGCTCGGCGCATTCGACGAGGTTGCGCAGCTCGAGCAGATCGCGCGTGACGCGGAAGTTGGCGTAGTACTCGTCGATCTCGCTCTTCAGCAGGTCGATGCGGTGCAGCGCGCGCTCCAGGCGCTTTGTCGTGCGCACGATGCCGACGTAGTTCCACATCATCAATCGCAGCTCATCCCAGTTGTGCGAGATGACGACCTGCTCGTCGGCGTTCTCGACCTGGCTTTCGTCCCAGGGCGGCAACGTCGCACCAGGCGCCGGCGGCGCTTCGGCGATGGCCTGTGCGCAACTGTGGCCGAGCACGACGCATTCGAGCAGCGAGTTGCTGGCCAGGCGATTCGCGCCGTGCAGCCCCGTGTACGTCGTCTCGCCGACGGCATACAGGCCCGGCAGGTCGGTGCGGCCTTCGAGGTCGGTGACGACGCCGCCACAGGTGTAGTGCGCGGCGGGCACCACGGGAATCGGCTGCTTCGCGATGTCGATGCCGAGCTTGGCGCAGCGCGCCTGGATCGTCGGGAAGTGCTCCTTCAGAAAGGCTTCGCCGAGGTGCCTCGCATCGAGCCAGACGTGGTCGAGGCCGTGCTTCTTCATCTCGAAGTCGATCGCGCGGGCGACGATGTCGCGCGGCGCCAGCTCTTCGCGCTCGTCGTGGGCGCGCATGAAGCGCGTCCCGTCCGGCAACGTGAGATGCGCACCCTCGCCGCGCAGCGCTTCGGTGATCAGAAAGCTGCGCTCCTGCGGGTGGTACAGGCAGGTCGGATGGAACTGGATGAACTCCATGTTGCCGACGCGGCAGCCGGCCCGCCAGGCCATCGCGATGCCGTCGCCGGTGGCGGTGTCCGGGTTGCTGGTGTAGCGGTAGACCTTGCCGACGCCGCCGGTGGACAGCACGACATGCGACGCCGCGAGCGTTTCGACGCGGCCGCTGTCGATGTCGAGCGCGTAGACGCCGTGGCAGCGCGGGCTCTCATCATCCTTGACATGTCTCGACGTGACCAGATCGACCGCCATCCAGCGCTCGCGCAACGTCACGTTCGGGTGCGCCTTCGCCTTCGCGAGTAACGCATCGTGGATGGCGCGGCCGGTGGCATCGGCGGCGTGGGCGATGCGGCGCACCGCATGGCCGCCTTCGCGCGTCAGGTGCAGACCTAGCGGGCCGTCCGGATCGGCCGAGAACGGCACGCCCTCGCCGACCAGCCACTCGACCGCACGCGCGCTGCGCTCGGCGATGAAGCGCGCGGTGTGCTCGTCGACGAGCCCGGCGCCGGCATCCTGCGTGTCGCGCACATGCGACTCGATGCTGTCGTCGCTGCCGAGCACGCCGACGATGCCGCCTTGCGCCCAAGCCGTCGCCGCCTCGTCGAGGTTGCGTTTGGCCAACACGACGACGGGCCGCTCCTGCGCCAGACGCAAGGCAACGGTCAGGCCGGCCAGGCCGGCGCCGATGACGACCACGGGACTGCTCGTTGGCGTGTGTTGAGTCTTGCGCATGTCGCTGGATTCTAGGCAGCCGTTACAGGCGACGCGGCTTACACTGGCCGCGATGGCCAAACCGATTCACCAGATGTCCAGCTTCGACGCCTCGGCGCATCCGGGACCCGAGTTCGAGGAAGAGCAGGCCTGGGAGGCGACGCGGCAGCAAGCCGGCGTGGCGACGCAGGTCATGACCGACTCGACGTCGGAGTTGCCGCGTGGGCACCAGCCGGTCGGGCGGCGCATCAGCGACGCGCAGTGGGAGTTGTTCGTCGCTTGCGAGGCCGCCGAGGCGCTGCAGCAGCAGTTCGAAGCGCTGCAACCCGAGTACGCGGTGCTGCACGACGTCGGCACGCAATCGTCGCGGCGCATGCTGCAGGGGCTGGCTGCGGCGATGCAGCGCCCGGTGCACCAGCTGCACATCCGCCGTCAGGGTGTGGGCATGCCGCTGGCGCGCATCGAGTTCATCGAGTTGCCGGTCGGCCAGGATCAGCCGCCGCTGCGCCTGTACACCACAGAGACCGATGCCGACACGGCGCAGCGCCGCCGCCTGGCGCGCACGCTGCTGTCACACAGCCGCTTGGGCGTGATCATGGTCAGCGACCTGCCGCCGCACGCCCTGGCCACCGCGCTGATGCCGCTGCGCGACGCCATCGTCGAAGGGCCATGGCACAACCTCGAGTTGCTGATGCTGCCGCTGGCCGGCGCCTCGTCGCTCGGCGGCCAGGCCGCGCACCTGGCGCGCGGCGCCAAGGTCAAGGTGCGCACGACGCCGGTGGTGACGCGGCCGGCCGAAGCCTGGAGCTACCTGCGCGCGTCATGGAACAAGCTGCGCGAGCAACTCGCCGACGAAGCGATCCACATCCCTGAAATCATGGAGCTGGTGCCCGCGGCCGCGCCGACGACAGCTGCCGCTGGCAGCACGACGCGCTCGCCGCTGCCGATGCAGCCGATGCCCGAAGTCCGCAATGCCGCCGCCGCGCCCGCATCGGCGGTGTCCGATCCGGTGCTGGCAAGCTACCTGCGCAAGTGCGGCGAACTGAAGGGCATGGTCAGTTGCTGCATCTTCGAGCTGGCCACGCAACGCACGATCGGCCACACCGGCGGCCGGCCCGGCCCGGCCGGGCTGGCGGCACACGGCGCGTCGCTGATGGCGTCGATGGCCGAAGCCGCGCATGCACTGCACCTCGGCGACGCCGCCCCCGACGCCGCGATCACGCTCGGCAGCCACCACGTGCTGCTGCGCGCTGTGCCGGCACGCCGCGGTCTGGCGATGCATGCCGTACTCGACAAGGCGCAAGCCAACCTGACGCTGGTGCGCCTGCAGCTCCAGCGGCTCGATCTGCTGCTGGAAGAAGGCGCGCCGCAGCGCTAGCTGTCCTGCTGCGGCGGGCCTCAGTGCACCACGCGCGTGAAGACGAAGCTATCGCCTTCGACGTCCACCGGCACCACATCCTTCGGCCCGAACTTGCCTTCCAAGATCAACTTGGCCACCGGGTTCTCGATGCGCTGCTGGATCGCGCGCTTCAACGGCCGCGCACCGAACACCGGGTCGAAGCCGACTTTGGCCAGCGCGGCGATCGCCTGCGCCGACACGTCGAGCTTCAAATCCATCTTCGCCATGCGCGCTTCGAGCGTCTTCAGCTGAATCTTCGCAATCGACTCGATGTGCTTCGCGTCCAACGCGTGGAAGACCACCGCCTCGTCGATGCGGTTCAAAAACTCCGGCCGAAAATGGTTCTTCACCTCGGCCCACACCGCGTCGCGGATCAGCTCGCTGTCCTGGCCGGCCATCTGCATGATCATGTGCGAGCCGAGGTTGCTCGTCATCACGATCACCGTGTTCTTGAAGTCCACGGTGCGGCCCTGACCGTCGGTGAGGCGGCCATCGTCGAGCACTTGCAGCAACACATTGAAGACATCCGGGTGTGCCTTCTCGACCTCGTCGAGCAGCAGCACGCAGTACGGCCGACGGCGCACGGCTTCGGTCAGCGTGCCGCCTTCGTCGTAGCCGACATAGCCCGGCGGCGCGCCGATCAGCCGGCTCACCGAGTGCTTCTCCATGAACTCGCTCATGTCGATGCGCACCATGTTCTCCTCCGAGTCGAACAGGAACTCGGCCAGCGCCTTGCACAGCTCGGTCTTGCCCACGCCGGTGGGGCCGAGGAACAGGAACGAGCCGTAGGGCCGGTTCGGGTCCGACAGGCCGGCGCGTGAACGGCGGATCGCGTTGGACACGGCCACGATGGCCTCGTCCTGGCCGACCACGCGCTCGTGCAGGCGCGTCTCCATCTGCAGCAGCTTGTCGCGCTCGCCCTGCATCAGCTTGGACACCGGGATGCCGGTGGACCGGGACACCACCTCGGCGATCTCCTCGGCGCCCACCATCGTGCGCAGCAGCTGAGGACGGCCGCTGCCCTTCTTGCCGGTCTCCTTGGCCTGGCCTTCCTTCAGGCGCTTCTCCAGCTCGGGCAGCCGGCCGTACTGAAGCTCGGCCACCTTGTCGAAGTTGCCCTTGCGCTTGAGTTCCTCGATTTGTGTCTTGGTTTGCTCGATCTGCTTATTGACCTCCGCCGAACCCTGCGCAGCAGCCTTCTCGCTCTTCCAGATCTCCTCTAGGTCGTTCGAATCGCGTTGAAGCTTCAACAACTCGTCTTCAATCAAGCCGAGTCGTCGCATTGAGCCTTCGTCATGCTCCTTCTTCATCGCCTCCCGCTCGATCTTCAGCTGGATCATCCGCCGATCGAGACGGTCCAACGCCTCCGGCTTGGAGTCGATCTCGATCTTGATCTTGCTGGCCGCTTCGTCGATCA
>CADEEN010000071.1 GCA_902826345.1 uncultured Burkholderiales bacterium
CGGTCAGCGCGTCGGTGTAGTCGGCCAGGTGTTCGAGCGGCACCGCGCAGTCCTCGATGAAGCTCACCGGCTTGCCGTCGCCCTTCAGGCTCATCATGATGTTCAGGCCCGCCTTGCGCACCTCCCACAGCGCCTTCTGCGCCGCCTCGTCGGGCATCGGCACCACGCTGCCGGGCAGGCCGAGGTCGGCCATCAGCTCGGCGAGTTGCGCGAGCTTCGATGCCAACGAGTCGCCATGCGCAAACTCCACCAGCAGGATGGCCGCCGGGCGGCCGATCAGCGCCGTCTCCACCGTCGGGCGGAAGGCGGCGTTGGCCAGCGCCAGCTCGATCATGATGCGATCGACCAGCTCGACGGCGGTCGGCCCGAGCTTGACGATGTGCTGCGCCGCGTCCATCGCGGCGCGGAAGGTCGGGAAGTTGACGATGCCCAGCACCTTGCGCCGCGGCAACTCGGCCAGTTGCAGCGTCAGCGTTTTGGTGAACGCCAGCGTGCCTTCAGCGCCGATCAGCAGATGCGCCAGGTTGACGCTGCCGTCGGCGGTGTACGGCTTCTCGCTCTGGTTGCAGAAGATGTCCAGGTTGTAGCCGGCGACGCGGCGCAGCACCTTCGGCCAGCGCGCTTCGATCTCGGCGCGCTGCTGCTCGGCCAGGCCGCGCACGAAGTCGGCGATGGTCTTGGCGCGGCCGGTGAGCGATGCCACCGGGCCGAAGTCGAGCAGCGTGCCGTCGGACAGCCACGCGCTCGCGCCGAGCACGTTGTGCACCATGTTGCCGTAGGCAATCGAGCGCGAGCCGCAGGAGTTGTTGCCGGCCATGCCACCGAGCGTGGCCTGCGCGCTGGTGGACACGTCCACCGGGTACCAGAGGCCATGCGGCTTGAGTTGCGCGTTGAGGTGGTCGAGCACCAGGCCGGGCTCGACGGTGGCGGTGCGGGCCTGCACGTTCACGTCGAGCACGCGGCGCAGGTGCTTTGTCGTGTCGATCACCAGCGCCTCGCCGACGGTCTGGCCGCACTGGCTCGTGCCGGCGCCGCGCGGCAGCACCGGGGTTTTTTCTTCGCGCGCGATCTGCAGCGCGATCGCCACGTCGTCGGCACTCGTCGGCACGAAGACACCCGTCGGCACGATCTGGTAGACCGACGCGTCGGTGGCGTAGCGCCCGCGCGAGGCGGCGTCGAACATCACCTCGCCGCGGGTTTCCTGACGCAGGCGCGCTTCGAGCGTCATCGATCAGGCCTTCAACTTCGCGCCAAGCGCGATCTCGCCGCCGCGCATCAGCGCCAGCACCGTGTCGAGCTTGCCGTGCAGGTGCTCGACCAGCACGCGGGCCAGCGCGTCGGCGTCGCGCGCGTCGAGCGCGGCGATCATCTGCTCGTGCTCGGCGACGGCGCGCTTCCACTTCGCTTCGTTCTGGTTGGTGCGAAAGCGCAGCGACTGCACGCGGGCGTTGATGCGCGCATAGGTTGCCGTCAACACCGGGTTGCGCGCAGCGGCGTTGATGCCGGCGTGGATCAGCGCGTTCAGGCGGTAGTAGTTCGACAGGTCGCGCCGCGCGTAGGCCGCCAGCATCTCGTAGTGCAGCGCGCGTAGCTCGGCGAGTTCGTGCTCGTCGATGCGCTGCGCGGCGAAGCGGCCCGACAGCGCTTCGAGCCCGGCCAGCACCTCGAAGCTGTGCACGATGTCGGCCTCGGTGAGCTTGACCGCGACCGCGCCGCGATTCGGCAGCAGGTCCACCAGGCCCTCCACCGCGAGCAGCTTGATCGCTTCGCGCAGCGGCGTGCGCGAGACGCGCAACTGCTCGGCGAGCACACGTTCGTTGAGTTTGGCCCCTGGCGCGATCCGGCCTTCGATCAGCAGCGTGCGCAGCCGGGCGGCGACCTGGTCGGTCAGGCCCTGCGGCGCGATGGGAATGATGTCGGCCATGCCGGCGTGCGTCTCCTCGGGCAGCATTTTGCATGCAAAATGGGAGGCCCTCAAGGTAACAGCTTCAGGGTAATTCAGCATGCTTCGTTGAAGTTTGCATGCAAAACTGACTGTAGAAAGCACGCCATGCTGAAACTCGACAACCACCCCACCGGCCGCCACTTCCTGCAGATTCCCGGGCCGAGCCCTGTGCCGGACCGCATCCTGCGCGCGATCAGCCTGCCGACGATCGACCACCGCGGCCCCGAGTTCGGCGTGCTCGGTCTGAAGGTGCTGGCCGGCATTCGCCAGATCTTCCAGACGCGGCATCCGGTGGCGATCTATCCGGCGTCGGGCACGGGCGCCTGGGAAGCGGCCCTCGTCAACACGCTGTCCGCGGGCGACCTAGTGTTGATGTTCGAGACCGGCCACTTCGCCAGCCTGTGGCAGAAGCTCGCCGCGCGCCTGGGCCTGGAGACCGAGTTCATCGCCGGGCAAGGCACCGACGAGCACCTGCCGCACGCGGCCGGTTGGCGCCGCGGCGTCGATGCCAACTTGATCGAGGCGCGTCTGCGCAAGGACGTTGAACGCCGCATCAAGGCGGTGTGCGTGGTGCACAACGAAACCTCCACCGGCGTCACCTCCGACATCGCCGCCGTGCGCCGCGCGATCGACGCTGCCGGCCACCCGGCGCTGCTGATGGTGGACACCATCTCCGGCCTGGGCAGCGCCGACTACCGGCACGACGAGTGGGGCGTGGACGTTTCCGTCGGCGGCTCGCAGAAGGGCCTGATGCTGCCGCCGGGCATCAGCTTCAACGCGCTGTCGCCGCGCGCGCTCGATTCGATGAAAACCGCGACGCTGCCACGCTCGTTCTGGGCCTGGGACGAGATCGTGGCGATGAACGCGGACGGCTACTGGCCGACCACGCCCAACACCAACCTGCTCTACGGCTTGAGCGAGGCCATCGACATGCTGCTCGCCGAAGGTCTGCCGCAGGTCTTCGCGCGCCACCAGCGCTGGGCCGCCGGCGTGCGCGCGGCCGTCACCGCCTGGGGCCTGCCGATCCAGTGCGCCGACCCGGCGGTGTACTCGCCGGTGCTCACCGGCGTGATCACGCCTGCGGGCGTCGATGCCGATGCGCTGCGGCGTTTGATCCACAGCCGCTTCGACCTCTCGCTCGGCACCGGCCTGGGCAAGTTGAAGGGCCGCATGTTCCGCATGGGCCACCTCGGCGACAGCAACGACCTGACGCTGGTGGCGATGGTTGCCGGCGTCGAGATGGGGTTGAAGCTCGCCGGCGTCAAGCTCGCCGCGAGCGGCGTGCACGCCGCGATGGATCACTTCGCCGCAAATACCCAGGAGACGACAACATGATGAAGCGCCGCACCCTGATCACCGCGACCGCCGCCACGCTGGCCGCGCCGATGCTGCGCGCGCAGACCTTGCCCGCCGGGCCGGTGCGCATCATCGTCGGCTTCCCGCCCGGCGGCGGTACCGACATCCTGGCCCGCGTGCTTGCGCCGCACCTGCAGGCGGCGTGGAAGACCAACGTGCTGATCGAGAACCGGGCCGGCGCGGCGGGTGTGCTGGCCGCCGACTACGTGGCCAAGCAAACGCCGGACGGCAACACGATCCTGATGGCGCACATCAACAGCCACGCCATCGCGCCGGCGCTGCAACCCAAACTGACCTACAACGCCGAGACGGATTTCGCGCCGATCTCGCTCGTCGGCGTCACGCCCAACCTGCTGATCTGCAACGCCGACCAGCCGGCCAAGACGGTGAAGGATCTGGTCGCGCTGTGCCGCGCCAAGCCCGGCCACGTGACCTTCGGCTCCTCGGGCCCGGCCTCGGCGCAGCATCTCGCGCTCGAACTCTTCAAGCACCAGGCCAAGGTCTTCGCGCTGCACATCCCGTACCGCGGCTCCGGGCCGCTGATCACCGACCTGATCGGCGGCCAGGTGATGTACAGCTTCGAGACGATGACGGCGGCGACGCCGCATGTGCGGGGCGGCAAGGCGGTGGCGGTCGCGCAGACGCGGCCCAAGCGTTCGAAGGCTTATCCGAACGTGCCGACGCTCGACGAAGAAGGCTTCCCCGGCTTCGACGCCACCACCTGGTACGGCCTGGCCGGCCCGGGCCGCATGTCGCCGGCGCTGGTTGCGCGCATGAACGAAGACGTGAACAAGGCGCTGCAGATCCCCGAGGTGGCCGATCGCCTGGCCTCGGCCGGCGCGGAGGATGCGGGCGGCACGCCTGAGCGTTTTGCCGAGTTCATGCGCAGCGAGCGCAGCAAGTACGCCAAGCTGGTCAAGGACGCGGGCATCAAGGTCGATTCCTGACACGCATCCTTTCGTTGGCCGGCGCTTTGGGAGCGGGTGGTTTCGCGTAGCAGGGCTGTTTGGCCAGTGCTTTGAAGCAGAGCCGTGGGCGGGAGCGCGGCGGCGCGCCACTGCGCCCCTCGGGGCGGCGGGCCGTAATTTCAAACGACATGCGACGACCGATGAGTGACATCGTGCCGCAACCGGGCGCGACTGAAATACAGCCATCGACTCAGCCGCCACGCCGCCAGAGACCGCCATGAACACCACGCAGGCTGCTTTCGCTACCTTTGAATTGCGCTTCCAGTCGTTGTTCCACGAAGGCCGCGCGCTGGCGTTTCCCTGCGACGCCGGCGGCGAGGTCGATGTCGATGCGCTGAGCGAGCGCGCGCGCCACAACTACTTCTTTGCGCGCACGCTGATCGGCCGCGACTACACGGCGCCCTCGGTGTTGCCGCGCTCGCCGGCCGCGGCCGGCGTCACGCTGCACTGAACTCTTCGGAGAACGTCCCATGCACACCATCGCCACCCACCGCCCCTGGTACCGCCGCCTGGTCGACGACGCGCTCGACCATCTGCTGGCGCATGAACAGCCGGCCGCGCCGCTGCACGGCCTGGACGCGCGCACGCTGGCCGACATCGGCATTGATGCGAGCGAGATCGATTCGATCGACGCCGAGTCACGCGGGCCGAGCAACCGCATCACGCGGCGGCGCATCGCGCTGGCGAATCACTGAACGCAACTCACGGCGGGTCCGGCACAAAGCCCGGGAACGGATCGGGCACGCCGCGCCGGTGCGCAGCGATGACGCCGGCCGCCACCAGGTTGGCGTGGCTGTCATAGCGCACCTGCACGATCTCGGCCGGCTGCGACGTGGCGCGCTCGAACGCGGTGCGGCTGATCGGTGCGTGTTCGCGTTCGCCGTGGCCGGTGCCGAGCTTGTCGGTGGGTGACTTCGCAGCCGCGGCTTCGCGCTCGCGCGCCGCTGCGGGGGCTGCCGACGGTGACGCACGCGACTCGGCGGCGTCGCTGCTGTTGCCGGCGCCGCGCGCAGACTCCTGTCGCGTGGCGCCGCCGTCGCGCCCGCTCGAATACGGCACGGCTTCGAACGGCATCGGCCGCGGCAACGGCACGCGCTCGCGAAACACCGCCGCGCCGATCACGCCGACGTTGTGCGGCCGGCCGGTGCGCGCGGCATACGAGTCGGGCAGCGCGGTGAAGTAGAAGGCGGCGGCCTCGGCGTCGCTCTTGCGCCAGCCGGTGATGTCGGCGCTCTGCCACGGCGCGAGCACGTAGCCGGTCTGCGACGTGGCCGCGCTGTCGCCGCTGATGGCGTTGACGCCATCGACCGAGAGCACGACGAGCACGCGCGCGCCGCTGCGGTTGGCCAGGCGCACGGCGTAGCGCTCGCCGGGGCGGCCGGCGACGTAGGTGCTGCCGCGGTGGCGGTGTTCGGCCAGCGTGGCGTTGCGGGCGCGGTCGACGACCTGCACGTCGAGCAGATGACCGGCCGCGGCACGCACCGGCGCGGCGCTGCAGCCGGCGAGGGCTGCGGCGGCGGCAACGACAAAGAACTCTCGGCGCTCGACCATGGTTGTGGCTCCACGAAAGGTTGGAAGTCAGGACCAGGATTGATACGGCCGGGCACGGCCAACGGGGTTGAACCGGCGCTGCGCCCTTTTCGTCAGCTCACCGGTAGGGCGCGCCGCCACTGCATCGCCTCGGCGATGTGCGTGGCCTGCAGGGTCGGGCTCGCCGCCAGGTCTGCGATCGTGCGCGCGACCTTGAGCACGCGGTGCAGGCCGCGGCCGGTCCAGCCCAGGCGCTCTGCCGCGCGTTGCAGCAGCGTGCGCGCGGCATCGTCGAGCGCGCAGTGCGCGTCGATGCCGGCGGAGGTGAGCTCGGCGTTGGCGTGGCCTTGTCGCTGCCAGGCGCGCTCGCGCGCGGCATGCACGCGCGCCGCGACGACGGCGCTGCTGTCGCCGTCGCGCGCGCCCATCAACTCGTCGGCCTTGACGGCGGGCACCTCGACCTGCAGGTCGATGCGGTCGATCAGCGGCCCTGACAGTCGGCCCTGGTAACGCGCCACCTGGTCGGGCGTGCAGCGGCAGGCGCGGCCGCTGCTCATGACGGCGCCGAGCCAGCCGCAGGGGCAGGGGTTCATCGCGGCCACGAGTTGGAAGCGCGCCGGAAATGTCGCCTGGCGCGCCGCGCGCGAGATGGTGATGCGGCCGGTCTCGAGCGGTTCGCGCAGCGCTTCGAGCGCGCCGCGTGGCATCTCGGGGATTTCGTCGAGGAACAAGACGCCGCCGTAGGCCAGCGAGATTTCGCCCGGCCGCGGCGGAGAGCCGCCACCGACGATGGCCGCCGCGGTGGCGCTGTGGTGCGGCGCGCGCAGCGGCCGCACCTTCCACTGCGCGACATCGAACGCGCCGGCCAGGCTGGCGATGGCGGCGCTGGACAGCGCTTCGGCCTCGCTCATCGGCGGCAGCAGGCCGGGCAGGCGCTGGGCGAGCATCGATTTGCCGGCGCCAGGTGGGCCGACCATCAACAGGCTGTGCGCGCCGGCGGCGGCGATTTCGAGGGCGCGCTTCGCGGTGGCCTGGCCGCGCACGTCGGCCAGGTCCGGCATCGCGATGCCCGCCGCGCTCGCGCGCACGCACAGCGCGCGCGGCAACGGCACGGCCGCGTCACCCGGTTGCAGCGCCGCCACCACATCGAGCAGGTGTTTGGCGCTGCACACCGGCACCGCTTCGGCGAGCGCCGCTTCGCGAGCGCTCGCTTCGGGCAACACCAGCGTGCGTGCGCTGTCCGTGCGGCCGAGCGCCAGCGCGATCGCCAGCGCGCCGCGCACCGGCCGCAGCTCGCCGGCCAGGCTCAACTCGCCGGCGAACTCGAAGCGCTGCAACGCCGCGGCGTCGATCTGCCCATCGGCGGCGAGGATGCCGAGCGCAATCGGCAGGTCGAAGCGGCCCGAGTCTTTCGGCAACTCCGCCGGCGCGAGGTTGACGGTGATGCGCTTGTTGCTCGGAAAGGCCAGCCCGCTTTGCAGCAGCGCCGCACGCACACGCTCGCGCGCTTCTTTCACTTCGGTGTCGGCCAGGCCCACCAGCGTGAAGCTCGGCAGGCCGTTGGCCAGATGCACCTCCACCTGCACCGGCGGCGCGTCCATGCCGTCGAGTGCGCGGCTCATCACCACGGCCAAAGTCATTTCGGGATCCTCGTCCTCGGTCTTCGTTGCGCGGCGATTCTGGCCAGCGCGCTGGGGCGCGTCGTTCCCCCTAAAGGGTGAGCACCCGGATGGTGCGGCGTCTGATTGCCTCACTGTTGTGGTGCGCTCGGCGCCGCGTGCCGCGCTGTTTTGCGCCCTGGCCTGGGGCGATCGAGCCGCCACGGGCGCGGCACGGAAGCTGCGAAAAGCAAGCAATCGTTTTGGTCAACCCATTGGAGAAGGACGTGCAAATGGCGAAAAAGACTCTCACCGCCGTGGCCATCGCCGTGGCCGCCACTGGCGGCGCGCTGGTTCCCACCGTGTCGCAGGCCCAGCTGGCTTTCAACGTCGGCGCGGTCACCGACTACCGCTACCGCGGCATTTCGCAGACGCGGCTGAAGCCGGCCCTCCAAGGCGGCGTCGACTATGGCTTCGCGGGGGGCTTCTACGTCGGCACCTGGGCCTCGACCATCAAGTGGATCAAAGACGGCGGCGGCGATGCGGACGTCGAGATCGACTTTTACGGCGGCTACAAGGGAACGATCGTCGAGGGGATCGGCTTCGACGTGGGCCTGCTGAACTACGTCTACCCGAGCAACGACCTCAGCACGAGCCCGGACACGACGGAAATCTACGGCGCGCTGACCTACGGCCCCGCGACATTGAAGTACTCGCATGCCGTCACCAACCTGTTCGGCTTTTTCGACAGCAAGAACAGCTTCTACGTGGACCTGTCGGCGGGCTTCGACCTGGGCAGTGGCCTGATGCTGACGCCTCACCTCGGCTACCAGAAGGTCAAGAACACCAGCGGCGCCTCGTACACCGATTACTCGCTCGCCATCTCCAAAGACTTCAACGGCCTGGTGCCGAGTCTGGCGATCGTGGGCACCGACAACGACAACTATCGCGGCCGCGACAACAAGAACCTCGGCAAGACCGGGTTGGTGTTGGGCGTCAAGTACAACTTCTAAGGAAGGCACTCATCATGAAGATGGTCACCGCCATCATCAAGCCGTTCAAGCTCGACGAGGTGCGCGAAGCCCTCTCGGCCGTGGGCGTGCAAGGCATCACCGTCACCGAGGTCAAGGGCTTCGGCCGGCAGAAGGGCCACACCGAGCTGTACCGCGGCGCCGAGTACGTGGTCGACTTCCTGCCCAAGGTGCGCATCGACGCCGCCGTCGATGACGCCGTGGTCGATCGTGTCATCGAAGCCATCGAAGCCAGCGCGCGCACCGGCAAGATCGGCGACGGCAAGGTTTTCGTCATGCCGATCGAGCAGGTCTTGCGCATCCGCACCGGCGAGACCGGCAAGGACGCGCTCTAGATCACATAGACAACAACAACGACCACCAACATGTTGAACAAACTCTTTGCTTCCCTCGCGCTCGCCGCGGCCTTGCTCGGCTTTGCCGACATCAGCTTTGCGCAGGCAGCGTCGGCGCCCGCAGACGCACCCGCCGCGGCGGCGGTCGCACCTGCCGAGGCCGCTTCCGCCGCACCTGCGGCCACACCGGTGCCAAACAAGGGCGACACCGCCTGGATGACCGTGGCCACGGCGATGGTCATCCTGATGACCCTGCCCGGCCTGGCCCTCTTCTACGGCGGCCTGGTGCGCAGCAAGAACATGCTGTCGGTGCTGATGCAGGTCTTCATGGTGTTCTCGCTGATCACCGTGCTCTGGGTCGTCTACGGCTACTCGTTGGCGTTCACCGCGAGCAACCCGTTCTTCGGCACGCTCGACAAGCTGTTCCTCAAAGGCATCACACCCGAGAGCGTGGCCGCCACGTTCAGCAAGGGCGTGTACCTGCCGGAGTTCACCTTCATCGCCTTCCAGGGCACGTTCGCGGCCATCACCTGCTGCCTGATCGTCGGCGCCTTTGCCGAGCGCATCAAGTTCAGTGCGGTGCTGCTGTTCTCGGTGCTGTGGTTCACCTTCGCCTACCTGCCGATCGCGCACATGGTCTGGTACTGGGACGGCCCGGACGCGATCACCAGCGACGAGACGCTGGCCACGGTGACCGCCAATGCCGGCTTCATGTGGGCCAAGGGTGCGCTCGACTTTGCCGGTGGCACGGTGGTGCACATCAATGCCGCGGTGGCTGGCCTGGTCGGCGCCTACGTGCTCGGCAAGCGCATCGGCTACGGCAAGGAATCGATGCCGCCGCACAGCCTGCCGCTGACGATGATCGGCGCTTCGCTGCTGTGGGTCGGCTGGTTCGGCTTCAATGCCGGCTCGAACCTCGAAGCCAATGGCCTGACGGCACTGGCGTTCCTCAACACCGTTATCGCCACCGCGGCGGCGGCACTGGCCTGGTCGGCGGGCGAAGCGCTGATGCGCGGCAAGGCGTCGATGCTCGGTGCGGCGTCGGGCGCGGTGTCGGGCCTGGTGGCCATCACGCCGGCCTGCGGCTTTGTCGGCATCGGCGGCGCGCTGGTCATCGGCCTGGTCGCTGGTCTGCTGTGTCTGTGGGGCGTCAACGGCCTGAAGAAGTTGCTCGGCGCCGACGACTCGCTCGACGTGTTCGGCGTGCACGGCGTCGGCGGCATCGTCGGCGCGTTGCTGACCGGTGTGTTCGCGGCACCGAGCCTCGGCGGCACCGGCATCTGCAACTACGTCAGCAACAAGTGCGGCGACTTTCCAGGTATCGGCACCCAGGTCTGGATCCAGGCGCAGGGCGTGTTCTGGACCGTCGTCATCTCCGGCATCGTCGCCTTCATCGCCTTCAAGCTGGTCGATCTGACGATCGGCCTGCGCGTGGCCGAAGAAGAAGAGCGCGAGGGCCTGGACATCAGCTCGCACGGCGAGACGGCGTACAGCAAGTAAGCCGCAGCGTCGCATCGCAAAGGCCACCGCAAGGTGGCCTTTGCTCTTCTACGGCGCCGAGAAGCCGACCGCCGCGAGCCGCTGCTGCCCAGCCGCGCCGAGCACGAACTCGACGAACTTGCGCGCCTGCGGCGACGCCGGTTGCAGCACCGCCAAGCCGTAGCGCGCCGAGACGTTGATCGCCTCGGGAACAGGCAGCACCTGCAACGTGGCCGCTTCCTGCTGCGCGAGGCGGGCGTTGGTGCAATAGGTGATGAAAACATCGGCCTTGCCGTCGGCGACCAGCACGCCGTAGACATTGCGGCCCGGCAGCGGTGGCGGCGAGTTCGGCCCGCCGGTGAGTTGCAGCGCCTTGGTCTTCAATCGCTCGGCCGAACCGGCCGGCGCTGCCTTCGTGCTCTCGATGCGCTCGAACATCTCGAACGCGTAGTCGCCCGACGGGTCGGCCTTGGGCGTAGAAGTGCCGAGCTTCACATCGGCATCGAGCAGGCGTTGTGCCAGCGGCTTGCCGCGCAACTCGAAACCCGGCGCGGCCAGCGCGCACAACGCATTGCGCGCAAACGCCCGCACCGGCTCGGCCTTGCCGGCAGCAGCCAGCGCTTGCGGGTGCTCCATGTTGGCCGAGGCGAAGACATCGCTGCGCTCGCCGCCGAGCAGGCGGTCGCGCAGCAAGCCCGACGCGCCGAAGATCAGATTCACCTTCTGCCCGCCGGGCGCTGCCGCGTAGTCGTCGGCGATCTTCGTCAGCGCGGCGCGCAGGCTGCCGGCCGCATGCACCGTCAACACGTCAGCGGCCTGCGCGGCGGCGCCGGCGGCGGTGCTGGCCAACATCACGCCCGCCAGCCACTTCATGGCTTCGCGTCGGCGTTGGCGAAGAACAGTTGCTCGCCCTCGATCTTGTACGCCGCGATCGTGCTCTGGCCTTTGGCCGAGACGAGCCAATCGACGAAGGCCTGCGCCGGCTCCTTCTTCACGTGCGCGTGCTTCTCGGGGCTGACGACCATCACGCCGTATTGGTTGAACAGGCGCTTGTCGCCCTCGACGAGGATCGCCAGATCGGCGCGGTTCTTGAACGCCAGCCAGGTGCCGCGGTCGGCGAGCACGTAGGCGTTGCTCTGCGCGGCCAGGTTCAGGGCAGGCCCCATGCCGCAGCCGCACTCCTTGTAGCCGGCGGGCTTGGCGGCGGCGACGTCGATGTTCGACGCCTTCCAGTAGCGCAGCTCGGCGGCATGCGTGCCGCTCTTGTCGCCGCGCGAGATGAAGGACTGTTGCGATGCGCCGAGCTTGGTCAACGCGGCGTTGATGTCGCCGCCTTTGATGCCGGCGGGATCGGCCTTCGGGCCGATCAGCACGAAGTCGTTGTACATGACGGGCAGGCGCTTCATGCCGAAGCCGTCGGCGACGAATTTTTCTTCGGCGGTCTGGTCGTGCACGAAGACCACGTCGGCGTCGCCGCGGCGGCCCATGTCGAGCGCCTGCCCGGTGCCGACCGCGACCACGCGAACGTCGATGCCGCTGTCTCGTCTGAACGCCGGCAGCAGGTGGCCGAACAGCCCGGATTGTTCGGTGGACGTGGTAGAGGCGACGACGATCGATTTGTTTTGTGCCAGCACTTGGCCGGTGGGCAGGAGTGCAGAAAGGACCAGGGCGATGCAGGCAATACGGCGGTGGTTCATGATGTTGTCGCGTTCCAGGGGCCTGCATTCTGTTCGGCTTCAAGGTCCGAACGCGATATGAACAGCACGACATACGACTGAGAAGCCATGGACAGTCTCGACCTTCAAGTCCTGAGCCAGGCCCGCGATTGGCAGCGCGACGGCCACGCGGTATGGCTCGTCACCGTGATCGAAACCTGGGGCAGCGCGCCGCGCCCGCCGGGTGCGCTGCTGGCGATGCGGGGCGACGGCCTCGTCGTCGGCTCGGTCTCGGGCGGCTGCGTCGAAGACGACCTGATCGAGCGCGTGCGCCACGGCGAGCGTGTCGCCACGCCGTCGCTCGTCACCTACGGCGTGACCAAGGAAGAAGCCGCGCGCTTCGGTCTGCCGTGCGGCGGCAACCTGCGTCTGGTGCAGGAGCCGCTGACGGACGCATCATGGATCGACGAGGTGCTGCGCCGCACCGGTGCGCACGAACTGGTGGCACGCGAAGTCGACCTGAAGACCGGCCGCGTGACGATCGAGCCGGCGATGCGCGGCGAGCAGTTCACATTCGACGGCCACTCGCTGCGCGCGCTGTTCGGGCCGCGCTGGCGCCTGCTGATCATCGGCGCCGGCCAGCTCTCACGCGTGCTGGCGCAGATGGCGCTGGCGCTGGACTTCGAGATCATCTGCTGCGACCCGCGCGAGGAGTACCACCTGACGTGGGACATCAGCGGCACGGCGTTTTCCAAGGCGATGCCCGACGACCTGGTGCTCGAGTTGCAGCTCGATCCGCACAGCGCGGTGGTCGCTGTCACGCACGACCCCAAGCTCGACGACATGGCGCTGCTCGAAGCGCTGAAGTCGCCGGCGTTCTATGTCGGCGCGCTCGGCTCGCGCAGCAACACCGCCGCGCGCCGCGAACGCCTGGCGCTGTTCGATCTGAGCGCCGACGAGATCGCCCGCCTGCACGGGCCGATCGGTCTGCACCTGGGCAGCAAGACGCCGGCGGAGATCGCGGTGTCGATCCTGGCCGAAATCATCTCAGTGCGAAACGGTGTCGGATTGGCTCAAAAGAAGGCCGGCAGCTTGCTTCCCGCCACGTCGGCCCCAAGTTCCTAGAATCGATCCTCGATTCCCGAACAAGGCCGCATCATGGTTCCGCACCTCATCACTGCCCTGACCGGCCCGATCAACGAACTCGAAGCGCGCATGCTGGAAAGCATGCCGGCGATCGAGCGCTGGTTCCGCCTCGAATGGATGGAGCACACGCCGCCGTTCTACAGCTCGGTGGACGTGCGCAACGCCGGCTTCAAGCTGGCGCCGGTGGACACCAACCTGTTCCCCGGCGGCTGGAACAACCTGACGCCCGAGATGCTGCCGCTGGCGGTGCAGGCGGCGATGGCGGCGATCGAGAAGATCTGCCCCGA